>JBAXBT010000051.1:0-7819 GCA_037141875.1 Candidatus Riflemargulisbacteria bacterium | reverse complement strand
AACCCAAGTCTAGTTAAGATATTAATCATTTCAGCTTTGGATATTTCGGTTCCAAGTAGAGAATTAACTCTGTCTGGTCTAAGTTGAAGTGTAACTGTTTGAGGTTCTTTCTCATACACATCACAGATGTCTGATGCTATATGTCCTCCACAGATTTCAAGGATTAGCTTAATAGCTCGTTTAAAGGAGAATTCGACATTCTGGAAATCAACTCCTTTTTCAAAACGTTGAGAAGCTTCAGTTCTAATTCCTTTTAAAAATGATGATTTGCGAATATTACTAGGGTCAAAACTTGCTGATTCTAGAATAATATCAGTTGTATCTTCATGAATAGCTGACTCAACTCCACCTATTATTCCAGCTAGCGCCACAGGACCATTTTTATCAGTTATAACTAAATCCTTTTCGGTTAATTCAACTTTTTGGTCGTTGAGAGCTTTTATTGTTTCACCATTATTTGCTCTTCTAACTATAATTGTGGAGTCTTTTACTTTTTCATATGAGAAGGCATGTAGAGGTTGCCCACATTCATAAAGAACGTAATTAGTGATATCAACAATATTACTAATTGGTTTAATGTTTACTTGTTTAAGTTTCTTTTGCATCCATTCTGGGGAAGGTGCTACTTTTATTCCTTTTATTACTACACCCATATATCTGGCACATAAGTCTGAAGATTCGTTTATTACTTTGAGCGGTGCATCATGTTTTGTTTTATCAGAATAGGTAATATCAATCTCATTGGTATTTTTTTTAAATATAGCAGCTATTTCTCTAGCTAGTCCTTTGATGCTTAATAAATCTCCTCGATTTGGAGTAATTGATACATCTAGTAGTTGGTCATTCATTTGTAAATAATCTGCGATTGGAGTTCCAATTGCTGGATTATCTTTTAAAATCATAATACCTTTAGCTTCGTCGGAAAGTCCAAGTTCTGTTTCAGAGCAAAGCATTCCATTACTGTCTACGCCTCTTAATTTAGAGTTTTTTATTTGAACTCCATTTGGAAGGTCTGCTCCATCTAATGCAACTGGAATAATAGCTCCTTCAAATACATTTGTTGCTCCAGTAACAATTTGATATTGTTTAGACCCAGTAGTTACCTGACAAACAACAAGTTTATCAGCATCTGGATGTTTATCTATTTTTGTTATTTTTCCTACTATTACGTGGTCGAATTTTTTCTTCTGATTAATTATTTCGTCAATCTCACAGCTATGTTCTATTAACTTTTCAGCTATAACATTTACATCTTCATTTATATCGATTAATTCTTTTAGCCAGTTAATAGGTAATAACATTAAAATTGCTCCAAAAAGTAGGCATGATTATCATAATAAAGTTTAATGTTATCTATTCCATATTTCAGCATTGCTAGTCTTTCTACACCAACGCCAAAAGCAAAACCAGAGTATACTTCTGGGTCTACATTTACGTTTTTAAGCACATTTGGGTCTACCATTCCTGCGCCTAGGACTTCTAGCCAGCCAGTTTGTTTGCAAACACCACAACCCTTGCCACCACAGATAACACATTGTACATCAACTTCTACACTTGGCTCTGTGAAAGGAAAGTAGCTTGGTCTTAGTCTTATTTTATTGCCTTTAGCAAAGAATCTTTGGGTAAAGAATTCAAGAGTAGCTTTTAAATTAGCAAAGGAGACATTTTTATCAACGTATAGTCCTTCTATTTGATGAAACACAGGTGAATGTGAAACATCTGAGTCGCTTCTAAATACCTTTCCAGGCATTATAACTTTTACTGGAGGAGCCATTTTCTTCATTACATGGATTTGAACATTAGAAGTGTGCGTTCTTAATAGATGGTTCTCTTTGGTGTCTAAGTAGAAAGTATCATGCATATCACGAGATGGATGATCGTGAGGGAAGTTTAGTGCTTCAAAGTTAAAGAAGTCTGTTTCTACCTCTGGACCTTCAGCAACAACAAATCCAAGTTCTTTAAATATTTTTTCAGCTTCGTAGATAACTTGGGTTATTGGATGTAGTGAGCCAGTTTTTGTTTTTTGAGCAGGTAGGGTAAAGTCAGTTTTTTCAGCAAGTAATTGCTTATTTACTTGTGCTCTATTAAGTTGCGATATTTTTGCTTCAATTTCGCCATTTATGTTGTCTCTAAGTTGGTTCAATAATGGGCCAAAGGTCTTTTTGTCTTCTATGGAAAGATCCTTCATGCCTTTGAGTAATTCAGTAATCGTGCCTTTTTTGCCAAGTAAGTCTACTCTAAGTTTATCTGCTGTTTCCAAATCTAAACAATTTTGAATAGAGGAAGCAAAGTTATTTTTAATAGTCTCTACCTGTTTGTGCATTAATATTCCTATTAGTGAAAAGATGAATTTAATTATAAGAGAATAGTATATTTAGTTCAAGTTGACATATTGTGGTATTACATACTATATTTCATTTATGATACAGCAAAAAACAATTATTGAACCATCTTACATTGATGATGAAATAGATGTAGTTGAACTTCTTAAGGTTCTTTTTAAATATTGGATGTTAATCGTTTCAATTACTATTACAGCTACAGTAATTGGCATTATTTTTGCAACTATTGCAATTCCTACTTATAAGGCAGAAGCTAAGTTCTTTATTCCACAGCAAGACAAATCTGCTCTTTCTGGATACATGTCAGCAATTAGTAGTTTAGGCCTAGGTGGTCTTGGTGGAGGTAATTCTTCATCAGAGGTTGTTCTTAATTTGATTAATTCAAAAAGAATGGCTAAGGATATTGTCGTTAAATTTGATCTAGTTAAAGTTTACCAAGAACGAAATAGCAAGAAGAAGATTGAAGCTGATACAAACGATCAAGAGAATATGTTATATAGTGCTATTATTCAGCTGAAGGGAAGTTTGAGTGTTAATAGCGATAAATCAGGGCTTATTACTTTGGGAATAGAAGATCAAAACCCTCAATTAGCTGCAGATATTGCTAATTATATGGTAGTAAATTTGGATGTTATGAATGAAGAATTAAAACTTAGCTCTCAGAAGCCGATGGTTACTGTTCTTGATCCAGCTGAGAAACCACTTGTAAAAGCAAAACCAAATAAAAAAATGTTTGTTATTGTAGGGTTTATAACTGGTGGTGTTTTATCGGTATTTCTTGCTTTTGTTTTAGAATACCTTAAAAAAGCATTTAATAAATAGTTCTTTATGGAAGAAGAACTTGTCCGTATTCAAAAGTATTTCTCAAACCAGAATATTTTATCAAGAAGAAAAACTGAAGAGTACATTCAAAAGGGTTGGATACTTCTTAATGGTTCTGTTGTAACGGATTTGGGTACCAAGATCAATCCATTAAAAGACAAAGTAGAAATATCTCCATTAGCAGATAAAGTTGAATATACATATTTGTTATTTAATAAACCATGGGGAGTATTTACTAATTGTCCTGAAGAAGGTTGTGAGGAGATAACAGATTTATTGCCAAAAGAGTATCGCCATTTGAGTAGTGTAGGAAGGCTGGATAAAGACTCTGAAGGGCTAATCTTAATGACTGATGACGGGACAGTTGCTAATCATTTTCTTAACTCTGGCATTGAGCATGAACGAGAATATGAGGTAACGATTGATACCGTGCTTACTCAAGGAATGATTGATAAATTAGAAACAGGAATTAAGATGATGGATATAATTACTAAACCATCTAAGGTTAGCGCTTTTTCGAAACAGAGATTTACTATCACTTTATCAGAAGGAAAGAACCGACAAATCAGAAGAATGCTAAGGAAGGTTGGGGCTAATGTAATTAAACTTACAAGAATAAGTTTTGCGGGTTTAAAGCTTGGAGACCTTCGTTCTGGCGACTATAGACTTATCAATAAGTCTGATTTGATTAAGTAAAAGTAACATAAGTATTCGCTAGGAAGAAAATTCATAGTAATATATTCAGTATGCAAATAGAAAAAAAACCTTTTGGTGCTGTTCGTATTTTTTCTTATTTTATTAACGCCTTAATATTTTTAATTTTGGCGATATATTTTTTTGATTTTGTAATTAAGTATTTTAATTTTTTAAATTATTTTTCACCAATCTTAATACAGTATTATGCTGCTATGGTTCCTATCGATTTGATTGCTTTTTGTTTTGATTTTTGTATTGTTTATTTTTTATTCTCAGCAAGAAAAGTTATTTCTGATCGAGTATTAAGTGGAGCTGGTAAACTAAATGCAGCTCTGTTGTCAGCATTTTTTGTATATTTATTAAAATTTATTTTTTTAAATATTTTTGTATATTTAAAATTTATGCCATTAGTAAATGATTTACATTTTTTTCTATTATATAAAGCTTTTTTTGCGAGGTTAATTGTTTTCTTTGTTGTTTATTTAATATATTCAATGCTTTTAGAATACTCCAAGAGTGTGAAATGGTATTTTGGTAATAATTATAATGGGTTTTATAAATTCAAAGATAGTTTTTATTTTCCATTTTCAAAATATCTTAAATTTTTAGGTAAGATATATTTGGTTATTTTGATATTTTTTGCTTTTTTGGTTTTACCAATTGTATTAATTGAGGTGAAATTGATTATCAGTTTACTTTTTGGACTTAGTTCTCTTTATTTGTTATTTTTTAGAAAAAAACTAAAACTAAAATAAATTAGTTAGAGACTTAGTTTATTATTTGTTCTGAATCTTAGCCCAAGTAGCCTTGAGTGTGATTATTCGATTAAAAACTGGCTTTCCAGTAGTAGAATATTTGCTGTCAACGCAAAAATAGGCATTACGAAGAAATTGGTATTGCACCCCAGGTTTTGCTTCTGTTAATCCTGGTTCAAGGTAAGCAGTAATTTTGGTAAGTGAATTTGGATTGACTGTCTCTATCCAGTCTTTTCCTTCAGGAACAGCATATGGGTCTTCTTGTGCAAAAAGGTGGTCATACAGTCTAACTTCAGCTTCTTTAGCATGTTTAACGGATACCCAATGAAGAGTTCCTTTTACTTTTCTTCCATCAGTACTATTACCACTTTTTGTTAAAGGGTCATATGTACAGTGTATTTGTGTTATGTTTCCTTTATCATCCTTAACAATACTTGTGCAGGTTACAAAGTAGGCATGTTTTAGTCTAACTTCTTTTCCTACAGATAAACGAAAGAAATTCTTTGGTGCATCTTCCATAAAGTCACTTCTTTCAATGTAGAGTTCTTTAGAAAAAGCAATTTCTCTTGTTCCTGAGTTTTCGTCTTCTGGATTATTATCTGCTTCAACCAATTCTTCTTGATTATCAGGGTAGTTATCAATAATTAATTTGAGAGGGTCAAGGACTGCCATTACTCTAAGAGCTTTTTTGTTTAGGTCATCTCTTAGAAAATGTTCAAGTAAAGCAAAATCAATAGTGCTGTACATTCTGTTAACCCCAATTCGGTCAGCCAAAGCTTTAATTGCGTCAGGAGTATATCCTCTACGTCTCATGCCAGCAATAGTTGGCATCCTAGGGTCATCCCACCCGTCAACAATTTTTTCTTGTACAAGTCTTAATAACATTCTTTTGCTCATAACTGTGTAGCTTAGATTTAGTCTAGCAAATTCAATTTGCCTTGGTTTAGATGGAACAGGTAAATTACTTAAAAACCATTCATACAGAGGTCGATGGTCTTCAAACTCTAATGTACAAATTGAGTGCGTAATATGTTCTATGGCATCGGATTGCCCATGAGTAAAGTCATACATAGGATAAATGCACCATTTGCTTCCAGTTCTAGGATGCTCAGCATGTTTTATCCTGTAAAGAACAGGGTCTCTCATATTAAGATTTGGTGAACTCATGTCTATTTTAGCTCTTAGAACTTTTTCGCCATCAGAATATTTACCATTTTTCATGTTATTAAAGAGAGTTAAGTTTTCTTCGATAGTTCTATTTCGATATGGGCTTTCTTTCCCAGGTAGGGTAAGGGTGCCTCTGTGTTCTCTTATTTCTTCTGCTGTTAGGTCATCTATATAGGCTTTTCCATTTTGAATAAGCAGTGTAGCCCACTCAAATAATTGGTCAAAATAATCTGAGGCATAATAGAGGTGTTTTCCCCAATCAAACCCAAGCCATTTAATGTCTTCTTGGATAGCATTAATGTATTCTTGTTCTTCTTTTTCTGGATTCGTGTCATCAAAGCGTAAATTACATCTGCCACCGAACTTTTGAGGAAGACCAAAGTTAAGGCAAATAGATTTTGCATGTCCAATATGTAAGTAACCGTTTGGTTCAGGAGGGAATCTACTGATAACTTCTTGATGTTTTCCTGTAGCTAAATCTTCAGTGACTATCTGTTCAATAAAGTTAAGACTTTTTTCCTGTATTTCCATGTTGGTTGATATTCTATCATGAATTATTTATTTGGTGATTTGAATTTTAACAAATAAATTCCTAAATAATATTTATACTGAGCTTGTCGAAGTGAACAAATAAACATTACAATATTGATATGAACTCCAGCGCAGAACTATTTATTAAAAAACTATTTAATGTTTTTTTACTTACGATATTATTTGTTTTAGTATCCAGCATTGGCTATAAAATCATCTATCCGCAAATTAGTTTTATAAAATGTCTTTTTGCTACCATAATAACAGTTACAACAGTTGGATTTGGTGATGTTTTGAATGTAACAAGTCATATTGGTACAATTATTTATACGATATTTGTTATAGTGATAGGTGGCGGTTTGGTTTTATATTGTGGTGCGGTTATAACAGCCATGTTAATTGAGGGACATCTACATTCAATTCTTATTGAAACATATGCAAAAAGGAGGGCAGGTAAAATGAAAGGTCATGTAATAGTATGCGGCGCAGGAACAACGTCTTATCACGTTATTGAGAATATATATCAGGAAGGTAAGCAATTGGTTGTTATCGATAACAACCAGGAAAATATTCAAAAGGTGAAACAATCTTTTAAAGATATTGTTGTTTTGTTTGGTGATGGCACCTCTGAAGATGTATTAAAATCAGCAAATATTAATGAAGCAGCTACTTTGGTTGCGATTCTCTCTAATGATAGAGATAATTTATTTTTGACCATAACTGCTAAAATGATGAATCCTAGGATTCAAGTTATTTCTAGAGCTATTGATTATAGTATGCAGAATAAATTCAAAATAGCTGGGGCAAATTATGTTGTTTCTCCTAACTTTCTTGGTGGAAACAGAATTGCCGCAAGAATAATAAATCCAAACATTCAAGGATTTTTAGAGACAATAATTAAGCAGGATAGCGATAAGTCTATTAATCTTTATCATATTACTATCCCTGAGACTAGTAGTCTTGTTGGGAAAAGTCTGATGGACACAGAGATATCTAAAAAAACAGGACTTAATATTATTTCTTATTCGCCTGATGGCAAAACAGAGGATTATATCTTCAATCCTTCTGCTGATTTGGAAATAAAACCTGGAGCAATGTTATTATTTATTGGATCCTTGGAGCAAAAAATAAAATTAGAGGAACTGGTAGGAACAAAATAAGTGCTTAATTCTTGGGATAAATCTAACGAATTTATGTCTGAAGAAGCTCTTAAGAAGAAGCAACTAGAGCTACTGAACAAAACACTAAAACGAGCAAAGAATTCAGAATACTATAAAAAAGTTTTTTATAATATTAGCAATTTCTCTTCTTTGAAAGAGTTAGAAAATATTCAGTTTATAACAAAAGACGTTCTTCGTGATAACTTTCCTTATGGGTTAGTTGCAGTAGATAAGTCAGAGCTAGTTAGACTACATTCTTCTTCTGGAACCACTGGTACTCCAACAGTTGTTTACTATACTAAAAAAGATTTAGACGATTGGGCAGAACTTATCTCGAGATGTATGG
>JBAXBT010000050.1:0-7842 GCA_037141875.1 Candidatus Riflemargulisbacteria bacterium | reverse complement strand
GTAGAATCTAACATTAGAAGAAATATCATTTTACTCAAAACCGCTTTCATCTATGACAATAAAAATTTAATTAAAGTTTTGGAAGCATCAGCAAATCATTTTGTGATAAGCCTTAAAAATCTTCTTAGATTATATGACGTACCAGTAAAAGAAATGTCAGCTAGAGATGTTCTTATAAAAACCGCTGACATAATCGAGCTAGACATTCAGGTTTTCTTCTTACTATTTAGTATTATTGATAATCCTAAATTTTTAAAAAAAGGCAAACTAGATATAAACGAAATATATTATTCGTACCTTGAGCAAATAGAAAACATAGTTTCTTTTGTGGACAAGATAGATGTTAATATCAAGAAAATTGAAACAATAAAGAAACCAAACACAACAATAAAGAAAAATGCTAAACTTTCTAAATAAGAAAGCTCCTTTACGGCTTTTATTTATTATTATTTCTCTATACTTATCTTTATTTTCGTTTTCATTTTCAGCAGGAATAACACAGCGCGTATTTGATGAAGCTGGGCTATTGGATAATACAAACACAATAAAATTAGAACAAATAATCTTAGATTGGGAAACCAAAACAAAACACCAGATGGCCGTTATTACTGTTAAGTCTCTTAATGGAGTTGAAATTGAAGAATTTGCAATTAAAAAGTTTGAGGAGCTTGGAATAGGAAACAAAGAAAGAAACGACGGTCTATTATTTATAGTTGCGCCGAATGATAGAAAACTTAGAATTGAAGTTGGCTACGGCCTTGAATCTTATCTGCCAGATGGCCTTGTCGGTGAAATAAGAGATACATATATCGTTCCTAACTTTAGAAACAATGATTTCCCTGCTGGTATTTTACAAGGAACATATTCCCTATTAATGAAAGAAGCAGAAATGGAAGGAATCAACCTTCCGCAACTTGGCACAGGAGAACCTCCTGCTGTTCCTGCTAAAACAGTTCCCCCATCTAAAGGAAGTATAGCTGGAATAATCTTTTTTATTGTTATAATACTAATTATGCTTTCAAATAAAACAGGAAGATCTATCCTGTTATGGAGTTTGCTAGCTAGCAGTATGGGCGGTAGCAGTCGCTCAAATAACAGCTTTGGAAGTTTTGGCGGTGGTTTTGGTGGTTTTGGTGGTGGCTTCTCCGGAGGGGGAGGCGCAAGTGGGAACTGGTAAGAAAGGGGTAAAAAATGAAAAATAAAAATTTATTAATAGCGTTAGGGGTTATAGTATTAGTCGTATTCTTGAGTATTAATTGGTATATCGGAATATATAATAAACTTATAACAATGGATGTAAATGTTACTGAGAAATGGGCACAAGTTGAGAACCAAATGCAAAGAAGATATGACCTTATTCCTAATTTAATAAATACAGTTAAGGGATATGCAAAACACGAAAAAGAAGTATTTGAAAACATTGCAGCATCCAGAGCAAAACTTGCTGGGGCTGGTTCAGTGAAAGATAAAATGTCAGCAGCACAAGGAATGGAAGGAGCGCTAAGCAGACTACTTATGGTTGTTGAAAATTACCCTGATCTAAAAGCAAATGCTAACTTTACTAGACTAATGGATGAGCTTGCTGGTGCAGAAAATAGACTTACAGTTGAAAGACAACGCTATAACCAAGCTGTAAAAGAATATAATCTTACTATCAGAAAATTCCCAAGTAGCATTATTGCTAACCAACTAGGGTATGAAAAGAAAGACATGTTCCAAATGGCAACTGAAGCCAAAACGGCTCCGAAGGTAAACTTTAATTAACACATTGTCATTCCCGCGAAGGCGGGAATCCATAAATTTATCACGAAACTTCTAAGAAGAAGATCCCCGCCTTCGCGGGGATGACAGGAAAGAAAAAATGACTTGTACTAATAAGGATAAAAACTTAATAAACTGTAACTGTTCTTCAGTCGGTTGTTCAAAGATGGGCATCTGTTGCGAGTGCATCACATATCACAGAAAAAATGACGAACTCCCAGCTTGCTACTTTGATGATAGCACCGAAAAGACATGGGATAGAAGCATAGATAACTTTATTAATTTTTGGCAGAAAAAAAATAGCTAAGTCTTACCCTTTATTTAAGACATACATCTTTGGTACAATTATTATTGAATAAATAAAATAGGAGGAAAACATGAAAAAAATATTAATATTAGGCATCTTGGCATCTTTCTCAATTGTATTCTCATTTAACACACCAGAATACGCTTCAGCAAAAGTAATGGGTCTTGGTGGTGCTTATACAGCTATCGCAAATGACGAAATGGCAATGTTCTATAACCCTGCTGGTCTAGCTTATATTGATTCAGGAATGGTAGGCCACCTTAATGTCGAAGGAACACTTACTTATGAAGACGGCTTCACAAGCATTATGGACTCTATTGAAAAGATCGGATCAGGTGGTTTTAGCACTGCTAATTACGCTCTATACACTGCTCTTGATGGCAAATCAGGCTCAATTTTTTATGGTGGTGGGATTTCTTATTTCACTGGAGGAATAGCAATTGGAGCATATACATCCTATAAATCCTTTATGAAATATACTCTTACTGAATTTAATGCGAATATAGATAATACCTCGATCCTTTGTATGGGTTTCGCCTCAAAAGTTATGGATGATGTAGCACTTGGTATCTCCTTAAAAGCAGTCAGACTTCAAGCACTAAAAGGATCTGTTACTTATGCAGAACTAGCTTCTGTAACCTCTAACTTTGATGGAATGAATTTTGGTTCTGGTGATTTTGCAAAAAGCTATAATCTTGGAGCAAACATTGGAACAATGTATAAAACAGGAAACTTTTCTTTAGGTGCCTCTATTGAGAACCTCTTTACGCTAGAAGCAAACAAAGAATTGGCTAGCTCAAAAATCGTAACCAACAACACAGCTGAAGCAACAAAGCCTATTGTAAGAATTGGTGCTGGATTTAATAACGGATATACACTTCTTGCTGCTGATATGGCAAACCTTACAGACGCAAACAATACAACTTACCACGTTGGAATTCAGCAAAAACTTGTTGATATCCCTTTTGTAGAATGGCTTGGCGGATTAACTGCAAGAGCTGGCTACTTAACAGGCAAAAAAGATAATATCGATATATCTCTTGTTACTTATGGAGTACAAGCAAGATTTCTCATAGCATACCTAAATATTAATGCTGTAAATAAAACAATTGATAGTAATAAGTCTCAAGAATACAACTTCTCTGGGCAATTTACCTTCTAGTCCACTGAACACTAATCCCCCTTCTCTTTAATAGCAGGGGGATTTTCTGCACCCTGACTTCAAAAAAAAACCATGCTAAAATACCTTCGTTATGACAATCAATAAAAAAACAGTTGAACATTTAGCTAAATTATCCCGACTCCGTTTCAACGACAATGAGCTACTGGCTTTTACTAAAAGCCTTGATGACATTTTCGAATATGCAAAATCACTACAACAAGTAAACACTGAAGGAATTGAACCTTCTGCCCATGCAATACCACTTCAAAATGTTTTCAAAAAAGATGAAATAATTACTTACAAAAATATTGATAAATTATTCGAAAATGCTCCTGACGTGGAGAATCATTCTTTCAAAGTTCCAAGGATACTAACAAACTAATGAATGACATTCTTAAACTAACAGCTATCGAGATCAGCGAAAAATATAAGAAGAAAGAACTATCGTGCACGGAAGTTACTAAAGCATTTCTAGCTAGAACCATTAATACTAATAAAGACCTTAACTCTTTTGTTGCTATCTGTGAAGAAACTGCTCTCACAACAGCAAAAACAGTTGATGAAAAGATAGCAAGATCCCAAGAACTTAAGTTGCTTGAAGGTGTTCCTATCGCAATAAAAGACAACATGTGCACTAGTGGAGTTCGCACAACCTGTTGCTCAAAAATCCTTCATAACTTTATTCCCTCCTACGATGCTACGGTTATTGAGAAAATTAAAAATAATAATATGCCCATTCTTGGCAAAACCAATATGGACGAATTCGCAATGGGTTCATCAACAGAAACATCGTTCTTTGGCTCTACAAAAAATCCTTGGGATACGAAAACTGTTCCTGGAGGTTCTTCTGGTGGTTCAGCTGTTGCAGTTTCTGCTCTACAAGCACCCTTAGCTCTAGGTTCTGATACCGGAGGTTCAATAAGACAACCAGCTAGCTTCTGTGGTATCGTTGGCATGAAGCCTACCTATGGAGTTGTCTCTAGATATGGGCTTATTGCCTTTGCCTCTTCGCTAGATCAAATTGGACCGTTCTCTAAAAATATAGATGATTCAGCTGCACTACTATCAGTTATTAGTGGACATGATTCAAAGGACTCAACGTCACAAACTCAAATAGATACGAATTATACTAAACTTGATAGCCTTAAAGAAATTAAAATAGGCTTACCTAAAGAATTCTTTGCGAATCTGGACAGCAAAACTAAAGAACTTTACCAGAACATTACAAATAAACTATCAAATGAAGGAATTATTCTTGAAGAAACAGAGCTTCCTTCTCTAGAGCAAGGTATCTCTACTTACTATATTATTGCACCAGCAGAAGCAAGCTCAAACTTAGCTAGATTCGATGGCGTAAGATATGGATATCGCAACGAACAAGCGAAATCACTTGTAGATATGATGGAACTATCCAGAAGTGAAGGCTTTGGCGCAGAAGTAAAAAGAAGAATACTAATAGGAACCTATGTTTTAAGTAGTGGCTACTATGACGCTTATTATAAAAAAGCCCAACAAGTAAGAACAATAATGAAGAATGATTTTCAAAAAGCCTTTAATAACTATGATGTGCTTATTTCTCCAACAACACCTACTCCGCCATTTGCTTTTGGTTCAAAAAGTAATCCACTTGAGATGTATATGAATGATATCATGACTATCCCTGCGAATTTAGCAGGAATTCCTGCATTATCCATGCCCTGCGGAACTGTAAACGACTTACCTATGGGGCTACATCTAATGGGGAACTTACTGGAAGACAAAAAGCTTTTCTCAATTGCTAAAAGAATTGAAACAATATTAGGGTTTAACTTACAAAACCCTTATTGGGAGAAATAAATGAACTGGGAAATAGTTATTGGACTAGAAATTCACGCACAAATGTCCTCGAAATCTAAACTAACGTGTCATTGCGATGCTTCCTTTACTAACGAGCCAAATACTCATATTTGCCCAGTTTGTACAGGTCAACCTGGCATGCTTCCAGTGGTCAACAAACAAGTTGTAGAAAGTGCCATGATGATTGGACTCGCTACCAAATGTCAAATAAGAAGACATAATGAATTTGCCAGAAAAAACTACTTTTATCCTGACCTTCCTAAAGGATATCAAATATCTCAATACGACAAACCTATCTGTGAGAAAGGTGAATTAGAAGTAGAGGTAAATGGAATAAAAAGAACTATTGGCATTACTAGGGTACACATGGAAGAAGATGCTGGAAAACTTGTACATGCTGGAAGTGATAACATCAAAGATGCTTCCTATAGTCTATCTGACCTCAATAGATCGTCGGTGCCGCTCTGTGAAATAGTTAGTGAGCCAGACATCAGATCAGCAGAAGAAGCAGTAGCTTATGCACAAAAAATAAGACAAATTGTTAGATACCTTGGCGTTTGTGATGGCAATATGGAAGAAGGCTCATTGCGCTGTGATGCAAACATTTCTATCAGGCCTAAAGGACAAGAAAAGCTTGGGACTAAAACAGAAGTCAAAAACCTTAATAGCTTCAAGTCTATTGAAAAAGCTATCAACATTGAAGTAGAACGACAGATTGATATCTTAGAAGAAGGTGGAGAAATAGTTCAAGAA
This sequence comes from Candidatus Riflemargulisbacteria bacterium, assembly GCA_037141875.1. GTDB lineage: Bacteria > Margulisbacteria > Riflemargulisbacteria > GWF2-35-9 > DYQY01 > DYQY01. Next base: position 2,023 of record JBAXBT010000050.1, on the reverse strand, counting down.
ACTAGACATTACAATGAATCCACCAACAGCACAAAGTCTATGAGAAGCAAGGAAGATGCCCATGATTATAGATATTTTCCTGACCCAGACTTAGTCCCAATTTTAATTAGTGACGAATGGATATTAAAAGTTCAAGGTTCGCTACCAGAACTACCTGAAGAAAGAAAAAATAGATATATTAACTCTTTCTCCTTAAGTGGTTATGATGCAGAAGTAATTACTGCAGAAAAGGAAACGGCTGACTTCTTTGAAACAACCGTTAGTTGTGGTTCTAAACCAAAAGAAACAGTTAACTGGATTATGAGTGAAATCCTTGGTTATTTAAACCAAAAAGGACTCACGCTTTCTCAAACCAAACTTACGCCTAAACTTCTTGCAGAACTATTACTATTAATAGACAAAAATACTATATCTGGGAAAATAGCTAAAACAATCCTTCCAGAAATTATTGAAACTGGAGAAAAAGCTGAAAATATAGTGAAAAATAAAGGTCTTGCACAAGTTTCAGATGAAGGTGAACTTAAAATCATAATTCAATCAGTAATAGCAGAAAATGCTAAAGTTGTTGAAGATATCAAAAGTGGCAACCCTAAAGCAATGGGTTTTTTAGTTGGACAAGTGATGAAAAGATCAGGTGGTAAAGCTAATCCAGGGAAAGTTAATGAACTTTTAATCTTAGCTTTAGAATAAATTGTTTCTGTTAATTTAGATTTTTTTCTTAAGCAATCTGAATATCAACTAGTCCACCAGCTTGACCATAGTATTTAGGTAATGTAGTGACTAGTGCTTCACTCGTAGGATTATTGCCCCCATTGTCAGACCTTCCACCTGATCCTATCATTGCTCTTGCCTGAGTTGGTTGATTCCTATTTGTTGGATAATCCCTAGCAGTTTGTGGTGGTGGCGGAGGTGGAGTAGCTCTTGTGAAAGGAGAAGCCCCTCCTTCTTGTGCGCTACTATAAGCTTGTCCAAAATTAAACCCTCCAGGAAGCATATCTGCAATTTGGTCAGCCGATCCTTCGAAGGTGACAGTTTCAGTCCGTTGAAAAGTTATTTTAACATTACCGCTAGAGGTAGTCGCCATAGAGGTTTGTGTAGCAGAATCTGTTGCATAGTTAGTTCTACCAGGTGCAGTCCAATAACTTTTACTTGTTTGATTATCTCTGGCCAGACCAGATTCAGATATTGACATCCCCATTCCTGTCATTTATTACTCCCCCTATATAAAATATCTATTTTGCCAATGGCAAAACTTATACTTTTTTAAGCTTATACTATTTAACGTAGCTTTAGCTAAAAAAATTGTATGAATTTTTCTTAATATTCCAATTAATTTAAAATTTATAATTAGAAGTCTTATCTATTAATAAAGACTCAAGCGGAAGGTTCTTGTTTTGTTTTATTATTAATTCTTTTTACCTGATTTTGTTTAATACGAAAAATCGTTAATTTATTGTTTTTATAATCTAATAATAGTTCATTGCCAGGTTTAATATCGCCTTGTAATATGTTTTGAGCAATAGGATCCATCACTTGTTTTATAATGACTCTCTTTAGTGGTCTTGCTCCGAAACTTGGGTCATATCCTACTTCCGTCAGATAAGAAATCAATTCATCAGAAAAATTAAGTGTGATTTCGCGAATTAACAATCTTTTCTTTAGCCGCACCAACTGGAGCTTAACAATTATCTTAATATCTTCTTTAGATAAACTAGAGAAAATTATTGTTTCATCAATACGATTCAAAAACTCCGGACGAAAAAAAACTTGGAGAGTTTTCATTATCTGTGGTTTAACATCTTCTAATGATTCAGCGTTAAGAATTAAATCACTCCCTAAATTGGAGGTTAAAATTACTATCGTATTTTTAAAATTAACTGTACGCCCTTGGCTATCAGTAAGTCTTCCATCATCTAGAAGTTGAAGTAACACATTAAAAACATCTGGGTGTGCTTTCTCGATTTCATCAAAAAGAACTACAGAATAAGGTCTTCTTCTAACGGCTTCCGTTAACTGACCTCCC
>JBAXBT010000049.1:0-7850 GCA_037141875.1 Candidatus Riflemargulisbacteria bacterium | reverse complement strand
GTACCTAATTCTTTAAATAAAGATGAGATCGATACTGATTTGTTTAGTTATTTATCAGGAATTAAATATAAAGAATTTATTTTTGATTTCATGGCTACTCACACTCATCCTTTTGGTCTTGGGTATAATGCACTGCTGAGTTTAGTTGGGTCTAAAATAATTGTTGATGAGTTTTTAAGTCAAGGTGTTTTTCATTCTATTGGCGTTGATCTGACGGCATTAACTCAGATAGGAAGAATAGCACCACTTCTTACAGTACATGGAATAACAATATTTGATCCTATGTTTGTTAATAGTACGAGCAAACAGCAAGGTTTGAATAATAGTTATGGTAATAAAATTAAAAAAAGAAATGAGATTTTTGATGTAGCGTCCTATTTGGCAAATATGTTTAACGATAAAAATAATTTTGTTAAATATGTTTGGTTGTCTTTAAAAATTCATAATTTTTTACATGGTGATGTTACTCTTGATTCATTAATAGATTCAATGCGTAAATACAGATTATCAAACGATTTCATTGAAGGATTTAAAAAAGTTTATAGCAGTATGGATTCTTCTTTAATTAGAAATCATTTTGGTTTGAATTCTTTCGATTATAGGGAGTTGCTTGCATTGCAAAAGGGAAGTTATTTATTTTTTGTTAGCAGGAAAAGACTTAATAAGCTTAATACCCAAACAAAGGGAGAGTTGTTTAGAATGAACGTAGATGATGCTATTGAATTTATCAAATTGACTGGGAGATATTATCGTCAGAAAATTAGTATAAATTATGGAGTAGATCCTATGTTAGGTGAATCTTCATCAAACTCTCTGCAAGTAAAAAGAGTACCAGAAGAAGATAGTCTTTTAGTAGTTTCCTTATATCATGATTTACAACAAGCAAGTAGTTTGCTTGAAGCAAGAATGTTGAGTAAAAGGATAGAAGGCGTACTTAATGCTATAATATCCCCATGACAACCACACTCGTAATACTTTCAGGAGGACAAGATTCTACTACTGCTTTATTTTGGGCTAAGAAGCGATGGGATATAGTAGAGGCGATTACTTTTGATTATGGTCAGCGTCACAAGATAGAGATAGCGTCTGCTAAGAAAGTGGCTGAGATTGCAGGTGTTCCTCATAAGATAGTTAAGGTTACTGCATTAGAGCAACTCGCTGATAATGCCATGATTAATAATGAGGAGATAGTTATTAATAAGATTACTGGTCTTCCTACAACCTTTGTCCCAGGTAGAAACCTAATATTCGTCACCTTAGCTGCCGGGTATGCTTATGGTAAAGGAATTAAGGACCTTATTCTAGGAGTATCTCAGGTTGATTATAGTGGATACCCAGATTGTCGCCGGGAGACAATAACATCTTTAGAGAATACAATTTCCTTAGGCATGGACACAGAGTTTAAGATACATACACCACTGATAGATATCGACAAAAAAGGTACTGTGTTAATGGCAAAAGAGCTTGGTGTATTAGATGTAATGAAGTATACGCATACCTGCTATAAAGGACAACAGCCTCCTTGTGGGGAATGTCCTGCTTGCAAGCTAAGAGCTAAAGGGTTCTCTGAGGCTGGAATTAACGACCCCATTCTGAAATGACAAATTCCAAATATCAAATAAATCATATAATGACAAATAATTAAATAATACGTGTGGATTTAGTTTTGTTTTGATTTGAGATTCAAAGATTTATTTGGATTTTGAGCTTTGGATTTTGGATTTATATTAAAACATTTCACTTTTCACATTTCACTATTCACGGTTATAATATCCCCATGCTTAAACGAACAGTTAATTGTGGTGAACTCAGAAAGTCAGATATCGGCAAAGAAGTCATTCTTAACGGATGGGTGAATCGCCGTAGGGACCACGGTGGTGTTATTTTTATTGATATCAGAGATAGAAGTGGAATAGTCCAAATAACTTTCGATTCTTCTAAAGCTGGGATGTCACATCAATTAGCTGAAAGCATTCGCAGTGAATATGTGTTAGCTGTTAAGGGACAAGTAATCGCTCGTTCAGATGCAACAGTTAATCCAAACATGCCAACTGGTGAAGTTGAAGTTGAATGTACCGTTGTAGATGTCCTTAATACAAGTAAAACACCAGTGTTTAGCGTTGCTGATGATGATCAAGTAGATGAAACGCTTAAACTAAAGTATAGGTATTTAGACCTAAGAAAAGAAAGCTCACTAAGTAAGTTTAAGATTAGACATTATGTTACTGCTGTAATTAGAAGTCATCTTAATAATGAAGGGTTTTTTGAAGTAGAAACTCCTATTCTTAACAGAAGCACCCCAGAAGGTGCTAGAGATTATTTAGTTCCAAGTAGAGTAAATCCTGGTAAGTTTTTTGCTTTACCTCAATCACCACAGTTATTTAAACAACTTCTGATGGTAAGTGGTTTTGAAAAGTATTATCAAGTTGCTAAATGTTTTAGAGATGAAGATTTGCGAGCAGACCGTCAGCCAGAATTTACGCAAATCGATTTAGAGATGAGCTTTGTTGAACAAGATGACATTATCGCTCTTACCGAGGGTGTAATTAAAGAAGCCTTTAAAGTTATTGGTGAAGATGTCGCCTTACCCATAAATAGAATCACCTATGATGATGCTATGAATTATTATGGTAGCGATAAGCCTGATATGAGATATGATTTGCAATTAGTTGATATAACAGACATTTGTAAGACAGTTGAATTAAAGGTTTTTAATCAGATTGCTAATGGTGGAGGCAAGGTTAAGGGCTTAAATGTGAAAAATGGCCATTCATTAAGCAGGAAAAATATGGATGACTTAATCGCTTTTTCACAAAAACATGGAGCTAAGGGTATGGCCTACATTACAGTAAGACCAGAGTCAGCAGATGATATAAGTAAATATGAATATACGTCACCTATTACTAAGTTTTTTAGTGAGGAACAATTAAAGCAAACAATGGAAAGATTTAATGCTAAACCTGGAGATGTTTTAGTTTTTATTGCAGATAGTGTTTCTGTCGCTAACGAAGTGTTAGGTAGGCTTAGACTTGAGATAGCTGAATTACTTAAGATTGAACCAAAACAAAAGTATTGCTTTGTTTGGGTTACCAATTTCCCTATGTTTGAGAAATCAGAAGGTAAGCTAAAGGCTTTGCATCATCCTTTTACAAAACCTGACATTAAAGATATTTCTGAATTAGATGTTGATCCTTTGTCTCTTTATTCTATAGCTTATGATATTGTGTTGAATGGTTGTGAGTTAGGTGGTGGTTCTATTCGTATCCATCAAACTGAAATGCAGGCAAAGATACTTAATATGCTTGGTATAGAGAAGGAAGAAGCTGAAGAAAAGTTTGGATTCTTGCTGAATGCATTAGAATATGGCGCTCCTCCACATGGCGGATTAGCAATAGGTTTAGATAGGATGATAATGCTAATGACTGGCGCTGCTTCCATTCGAGATGTTATTGCATTTCCAAAAACACAAAGTGCTGGATGCCCGCTTTCGGATGCACCTGGAGAAGTTTCGGCTGACCAGTTGAAAGAACTAGGTCTTAGATTAAGACAAACGTCTAAAGACGTCCAATAGATAACTTGTCTCCAATAAATGAATAATCTATAAAACACTACAATCCGTATACCAATTGGGTTAAATCGGAAAAAGTCTTTTTCAAACTTAGAATAGTTTATTTAAATGGACGCAAAATGGACACAAAACGGTAAAACAGCATACGAAATGGACTCAAATAAGCCAATTATCATTGTATACCACTATGTCGAGATGTATAATCGATTTACTAAGGTAGGTGAGGAACATGAAAAAAGAAGAAGTTAGTAGGAAAATCCAATTCAAATTTTATGCACCTCAAGCAAAAGAAGTCGGGTTAGTTGGAAGTTTTAATAAATGGAATCCAATTAAAAAAAAGATGAAGGTTAATGTTAAGGGGGAATGGGTTACAAGAGTAATTTTATCCGAAGGAGAACATCACTATAAGTTTATAGTTGATGGTGAGTGGATAAATGATCCGGGGGCAGAAAGATATGTCGAAAATGGAGTAGGCGGACTTAACAGCGTTAAGGTTGTCTAAATCGAAAGGGGTTTAAAATGATATACGAAGAAGAACAATTAAATAAACTAACAAAATTCGAGTTGCTTGATATAGCAACAGAATTGGATGTTAAATACAGAACAAGGATGGCAAAACCAAAATTGATTGAATCTATTCTTGAAGAAATAGCAATAAAGAAAAAGGATTTTGATCCAACAATGGAAGCTATTCTAGACGAACAAGAAAAGAATCGTCAGCTAGATGTTGATTCTGCAAAGGATAGAGAAGTAGTTCAAGCTTCAAAATATAATAAAGCAGAGCCAAAGGATAAAATTATAGATAAAGTTGAAGAAAAACCCGAGACAGTTTTTGTTGCGCCTCAAACGAATGCATATAATCCTTTTGATACATTGAATGATTCGTATCATGTGCCTCATGCTTATGGTGATGATAAAATTATTGCTATGGTTGTTGATCCTACACATATACATATATATTGGGAAACAACTCAAGGTACTCAACAAAGATTGCTTCAAGAAGCAGGTTGTTCTGGAAGCAGTTTTGATCTTGTACTAAAACTTTATGATGTTACTGATATAGATTTTATTGGATCGAATGCATGGAGTGAACAAGAATTAAATGTTGGTTATTCTAGGAATTGGTATTTTTCCGTAACTGCTAATAGAAGTTACTGTGCAGAAATCGGAATGAAAGTACATTCAACTGGTAAGTTTTTAGTTATTGCTAGATCAAATATTATAGAAACACCTAGAGACACAGTTAGTGATTTTTATGATGAAGAATGGATGTTAATAGATTTTAACAATAATAAGAATATCTATAGCGAACTGTATCGACTTTCTGGTGGATATGAAATGAAGAAACACCAATTAAATTCTGGTTTTGTAACGGAAAGAATTGATAAACCATACGATTACAAGTTGCCTGAAGTTAGCTTAAGCTCAGCTTCATTATCTTCTGCATCTTTATCTTCTCAATCACTGGTTAGAAGACAAAAAGATTTCTGGTTATGGGTTGACACAGAACTTATCGTTTATGGTCAGACCAAAGTAGATGCTAAAGAACTTAGTATTAATGGTGAAGTTGTAAAACTTGATAAGGAAGGAAGGTTTAGAATACATATGGCACTTCCAGATGGAGAATATCCTTTTCAAGTACGTGCAATCTCTAATTGTGGTGGAATGGTTGAAGAGGTTACTCCAAAAGTAATCCGATTCATGGAACAAGAAAAAGTCAGGACGAAAGGATAATTTTAAAATGGAAAAAGGATATCTTGCGCTAGTACTGCATGCTCATTTGCCATATGTTAGGCACCCAGAGTATGCTTCATTTTTAGAAGAAGATTGGTTATTTGAGGCTATCACAGAGACGTACATCCCATTACTTAATATGATGGATAGGCTTGTGAATGATGGTGTTGATTTTAGACTTACTATGTCAATTACTCCACCTTTAGCCGGAATGTTTGCTGATGAAGTTTTACAGAATAAATATATTCATCATATCGAGCAACTTATTGAACTTAGTGATAAAGAAATTGATCGTACGAAGTATCTACCGCAATTTCATGAAACAGCAAAAATGTATAAAGGTGTATTTATGAATAGCCGTTATGTTTTTGTTGATAAATATCATAAAAACCTTATAAATGGGTTTAAGTATTTTCAAGATTTAGGCAAACTAGAAGTTATTACTTGTACTGCAACTCATGGATTTTTACCTTTATTGGAAAATAGTCGTGAGGCTGTTCATGCTCAGGTAAAAGTAGCAGCAGAAGATTATAAGAGACATTTTGGTAGAGGTCCAAGAGGAATATGGTTAGCTGAATGTGGTTATAACCCTGGAGATGATGAAGAATTAAAGAAAGCTGGGATCAATTTCTTTTTTGTTGATACACACGGAATCCTTCATGGTAATCCAAGACCAAAGTACGGGGTATTCGCTCCTGTATATACTAAGAGTGGGGTTGCTGCCTTTGGACGTGATATGGAGTCATCTAAGTCTGTTTGGAGTGCCGAAGAAGGTTATCCAGGAGACGCAAGATATCGTGATTTTTATAGAGATATTGGTTTTGATTTGGATATGGAATATATCAAAGATTATATTCATCCAGATGGGATTAGAAAGCATACAGGAATAAAATATTATAAGATAACTGGTAAGACAGATAATAAGCAACCATACAATCATTTTCAGGCAGAAGCTGCAGCAGCAGAACATGCTAGCAACTTTTTGTTTAATAGAGAGAAGCAAGTTGAGTATCTATATGATGTAATGGGTGGCAAGAAGCCAATCATTATTTCTCCTTATGATGCTGAACTTTATGGCCATTGGTGGTTTGAAGGTCCTAAATTCTTAGAAAACCTTATTCGTAAGGCTTATTATGATCAGGATACAGTAAAACTAGTAAATCCATTTGAGTATTTACAAGAAAATCCTACCAATCAAGTTGTTACTCCTTCTATGTCAAGTTGGGGAAACAAAGGGTACAACGAAGTTTGGTTAGAAGGAAGTAATGATTGGGTGTATCCTCACTTACACAAACTAGCAGATAGAATGGTAGAGCTCGCTAATAAGTTTACTTATTCTGATGGTGTATTAAGACGTGCTTTAAATCAGTCAGCTAGAGAAGTATTGTTAGCTCAAAGTTCTGACTGGGCTTTTATTATGAAGACTGGAACTATGGTTGAATATGCTAATAAAAGAACAAAAAGTCATGTTACTAGATTCAATAACCTATACAATATGATTTTGGGGAATAGTATAGATACTGGATATTTAGCCGACTTAGAGTTTAAGGATAATATTTTCCCGAACATAGACTATACTGTTTATCAAACGGAAGACCTTAAACGGTAAATTTTAAGATAAATTAAAGGGGAGAGGGGTGTTGATGTGAAAATATTATTTGTTGCTTCGGAAGTAATACCTTTTGCGAAAACTGGAGGGTTAGCTGATGTAGCAGGAGCTTTGCCTAAAGAATTAACTAAATTAGGTCATGAAGTAATTGTTGTAATGCCTAGATATAGAAATATTAACAAAGCTGATTATTCTGCTAGTCTTGAGGTGTCTAATTTAGAAGTTCATCTTGGAAATACTTCAATTAACGGGTCAGCTTATAAGGCTATAATACCTGGGGCTAAAACTCCAATTTATTTTATAGAAAATGATTTTCTTTTTGATAGATCTGGTCTTTATGGTGAAGCTGGCGGAGATTATTCAGATAATGATGAAAGATTTATTTATTTTTCTAGAGCAGCCTTGCTTTTGGCGAAACGTTTAAATTGGAAGCCTGATGTTATTCATTGTCATGACTGGCAAACAGGATTAATCCCAGTTTATTTAAAAGAGTATTCTAAAATTGATCCTTTTTTTCAAGGAATTAAGGTCCTATATACAATTCATAATTTAGCATATCAAGGTAGTTTTGATAAAAAAATTATGGATAAAATCGGATTAAGTTGGGATTATTTTTCTGTAGATAAATTAGAGTTCTGGGGTAAAGTAAATTTTATGAAAGCAGCTCTTTGTTTTTCTGATAAAATTAATACCGTTAGTGAAAGATATAGTAAAGAAATTCAGTCAGATGAATATGGATGTGGGTTACAAGGTGTGTTAATTAATAGAAAAGATGATTTGTCTGGAATATTAAATGGGATAGACTATTCTGTTTTTTCTCCTAATAAAGATAAACTTATACCTGTAAAATATACTTGGACAACGATTAAAGATAAGGAAAAAAATAAAAAAGCATTGTTACAACAAGTAGGTCTTAAATATAAGAAAGATACTCCAGTG
>JBAXBT010000048.1:0-8044 GCA_037141875.1 Candidatus Riflemargulisbacteria bacterium | reverse complement strand
TTAGAGCATTATGTTGTTAAATAAATTGTCTGCCCCACTTGTTGGTGAAGAGCCATTTTCGTCCCGCGTCGCCTAAAGGCTATGCAGGACAAGCTTCTTTCTAGTGCTCTATGCTTTCGCACAGAACGAAGCTTGGTTGCGGGAGCCAGACTCGAACTGACGACCTTTGGGTTATGAGCCCAACGAGCTACCAACTGCTCCATCCCGCGTCAATGAACACAGACAAATAATCTGTGCTCCACGTTGTAAGTGGATTTTATTGTAATACTTTTGACTAGGGGTGTCAATCAACGCGGATTTTCAAAAAGTCATTGCAATTACCAAACAGCAGTTACGATACATTATTGATATATATTTAAGGGGTTTTATTTGAACAACAAATTAGTTTCTATAGACACAGCGAAGGTTGCTTGGAAAGTACGAGCAATTATGAAAACTCCTGCCATGAAAGATGGTCTGCCAATATTCAAAGACGGACGAATATTGAAGGTTACAGCTAATCATCTGGAGATAGTTCGAATGTTTTTTGAGAGTTTAGCTTCTTTTAAGCAAAGTGGGGTGGAGGCAAAGTTGCTCGAGCAGCCTGTTTTTACAGCATATGGTTCTGCAAGAATAGGTCAAAATCAGCAGTGGTATAAGAAAGCATACAAGATAACAAAAGCTATCGCTGATAAGTTTGGTTGGGCGTTCATAGGTGGTGCGGGACCAGGGATAATGGAGGCAACCAGTAAAGCAGCGCATGATTCTGGAGTATCGTCATTTGGTGTTAAGATTTATATGCCAGGCGAGCAGGAAATTAATCCTTTTGTAGATAAAGATAAAATTATAGTTTGTCGAGAATTAATATCGAGAAAATATCTATTAAGGAAATTCGCTAATTTAGTGTTAGTTTATCCTGGTGGTTTTGGAACAATGGATGAAATCTTTGAAATTTTAGCAAAAAAAGATAGAGATCTAGATGACAAAGCACCTGTTATATTTATAGGAAGTAAGTGTTGGGACGATTTAGAACAAATAGTAAAGAAACATCGAGAACAAGGAACTTTCAAAAAACCTTTAGAGCAACTTATGGTTGTTATGCCTTCAGATCCAACCAGTGTTGTTAAATTTATAGAGAGTAACTTAGATGGGTATTTGCATATGCCTAGCAAGAAACCTATAGATGTGTCGGTTGATAATATAGACCTTATAAGGAACTTAAGGGTAATGCAAAAGATTGATTCCAAGAATATGGTTACAGTTATCGGAGGTTCCAATAATGCCATCTCTATACCAGTTGCTGATAGAGCATCAGCAATATCTTTAGGAGAGTTTTTAACTACATCTGGAATTTCTATGATAGCTAGGAGCAATCAGAACATAATGCCTTTCTTGCAGTTAGGATATATGAATGGATTACGTAAAGGTGCAAAGGATCTGGAACATGTGCTTCTGTATAACAAAGAGGGAGGAACTGACTACTCATTATATCAGGGACTAACAGATTCCAATATTGCACTTAGTAGCAGAAAACTTTTACATGAAAAGATGGTAATGTGTAACAATTCAAATTGTGGGTTTGTCTTTTTTCCTGGAGGCATGGCAACTCACGATGTTTTTTTTGAAGCAGCGGTAATGATGAGGATAGGTTTAATGAAAAAGGTGCCTATCATTTTATTTGGTGATGACGTTAAATGGGATATGGAGCTCGAATTTTTAAAAAGTCATTTAGTTAAAACTTATGGGACTATAGATGCAAAGGATATGGATTATATCCATAGAACAAGCGATATGAATAAAGTTAAAGACATTTTAGCTAAACAAAAGTTATTGAACGAAGAATAGTCTATAAGGTTTAGTCGAAAACAACGGTCTTGCTCTCGAAAACCAGTACTTTCTTTTGGGTATGTTTCTTAATTGCTTCGGATAGCACTTGTTTTTCTAGTTCTTTCCCTTTGCAGATGAATTCTTCTAAGCTATCTTTGTGGCTAACACGTACTACTATTTGTTCAATGATCGGCCCTTCATCTAAGACAGATGTTGCATAATGTGAGGTAGCTCCTATTATTTTTACTCCTCTTTGATATGCTTGCTTGTAAGGGTCTGCTCCTGAAAAAGCTGGCAAGAAAGAGTGATGAACATTGATTATCTTTTGTTTGTAGTTGGAGATAAATTCAGGGCTTAGGATTTGCATATATCTAGCCAAGACAATTAAGTCTGTCTTATATTTTGAAAGCAGTTGTAATTGTTCATTTTCTGCTTCATTTTTTATGTTTGGTAGAACGGGAATATGATGGAATGGGACATCAAAATGTTTTGCAATGGAATGGTTATCTGGATGGTTAGAAATGATGCAACTAGGGTTAAAGTTTAGCTCACCAGATTTGTTCTTTATGAGTAGGTCGTAGAGACAGTGATCAGTTTTGGAGGTGAAGATTGCTACATTTTGCGGTTCCTCCATGTAATATAGTTCAATATTCATGTTAAATTGTTGTTTTATGGGTGCAAGCTCGTTTATTAACGTTTGTTTGTCTAAACTAGTATCGCAAATATCAAATTCAAGCCTCATAAAAAAGCAGTCAGTCTCTTTATCTATATGCTGTTCAGCATGCAGCAGGTTCCCTTTGTGCAGGTAAATAAATTCGGTTATTTTATAGACCAAACCTTCTTTATCAGGAGACGATATTAATAATATTGCTTTATTTTTGTGTATCATAATTGAGTATTGATTTATTATTATGACCGAAAGATATTATAATACAATAGAGAATGAAAAAACTTATACTTATTACGTTAAGTCTTGCTCTTGTTTTTGGGTATTTCCTGGGGATAAGAAAACTGGAAAACTTTGTCTTACAAGAGGCAGTAAAAGCGTTGCCAAAATTTGTTACAGTTAAAAGCATTAGCATTAATCCATTATCAAGCATTACCTTAAGGGATGTTCAGGTTACTGATGTTACTGCAACTTCCAATAAGATAGCTGAAGTAGACTCAATAAAGATTAGATTCAATCTTTTAAAAGGTATTAAAGTAAAAGACTTTTCAGCAATCACTTCTTTGACACTGGATAATCCAATAATAAGGGTTAACCATTATCGAGATGATTCTTTTAATTTTATAGAAGTGATAGAGAAGCTAAATCTACCGTCAGGAAATAATAAGGAAATACCAGGAATCAATTTTAATATCAGGATTAAAGACGGAGTTGTTGAGTATCTTGATGAAAGAGGGTTTGGTTCGCAGCCGTTAAAAGTGCCAGAAATGAATAGGGCATATAATTTATATGCTGTAATTAATTATAATGAGGGTTATAGCAAGATTAAGAAACTTAAAACTAATTTAAACAAGGCTAAAAATAAAATGATTGTTACTGGCGAGGTTGCTAGTAAAGATTTTTGGTTAAGAATAATAGGCAAAGACTGTGAAATACAAAAAGAAATGAATTACTTTATTCCTCTTAAAGAGATAAACATTAAACATGCCGAGGGTGATATTGAGATTAATTTTAGAAATAATGAAGTGAAGAAGAAAACAGATCTTCCTATAAGATTTGATGTGGACTATAAAGCTAAGAACACCTTAGTTAAGATGAGTTGGCTGACCAAGGATGTGCTTATTAAGGAAGGCGAAGTAATAGTTAATAATTCTGGTGTTTTGCTTAATAGGCTTATAGCACAAGTTGAAGGAGAGAAATTTAAAGTAAATGGGAGAGTAGATGATTTTTATAAATTAGGCATTAATATTAATAGCGGGTCAACGGATATGGCTAATGTTGAAAAATTCCTTCCTTTTTTGCAGTCATTAAAGCTACGAGGTAGCGGGCGTACGAATGTCGATATTTTTACAGCAAAGAATGGCAAGGTCGTTATTACTGGTAATGTAGATGAGTATGTCGGTAGCGTTTTAGCTTACTCGCTTGATAAGGGAACCCTTTCATTTGTTTTTGCTGATAATAGGGTTGAACTAGTTATCCCAGAGATCAATGCCTATAGCGGTATTGGAAGAGGATTTGGTTATGTGGAGATGAAAAGTGGTTTTCCTCCATATGTTTCTATGGAAGTTGATATTAAAGGCGTAGAGCTATATAAGTATTTCAAGACTGAACACTTTAAAGGCAAGATAGATTTAGCATTAAGAATGAATAGTTATACTGAAAATTTAAATGGGGTAGTTGAAATAGTTGGTAATAAGGCAAAAGTTTTCGGCCAAGACTTATTACAAGCAAAACTATATTGGCAAGCAGAAAAAGGTAGGACAGAGTTTGCCGATAATTCCTATGCAGTGGTCAACAAGCAAGATTCAATTATTAATTTGGAAGGTTTCTTAAAGAAAGATAATAGTTTTACTGTAACGATTAATCCAAGCACCTTAGAGGTTGATAATTTTTATTTTTTTTATACCAATACTGGTAATTATAAGGCAAAGACAGTGGTAGAGGGAGCAATTTCAGGTGTGTATGATGACGCTTTCAAGAATGATCCTGTTTCTAGGATTGCTGGAGACCTGTTTGGTAATGTAGAGCTTTTTGAGGTTATAAAACCACAAATGAGCATGAAAGGTAAAATTGAAATAAAGTTTGAGAAAGGACTTAGTGTTGCTGTTAACATGAATAATAAAACGTCTTCACTTGCGATAAAGACTAGGGTTGAGGATAAAAAGATGAAGAGGTTAAACGTTATAGCAACTGCAATTAACCTTGATATAGCTAAAAGTTTTGTTAAGCCTGTCGCTATCGACTATAAGGGTATAGTGAATTGTGATATTACGCTTTTCCCTGACAATAATTATTTATTTTTAAAAGGACAAGGAGTAACTGGTTCTGTGTATCTTACACATGCAGTAATTGCTTCGCAGAACATTGACCTTTTCGATGGACAGATATGTATAACAAGAAACAATGCTGTGTTTAAGAATTCTAGGTTTGTTAATATTAGCACCGATATCTTGTTGTCTTGGGAGTATCGCAGCACCTCAGACTTTGCTGTAAGTATAAATAGCGGTTCTTTAAGTAGCCAAGGGTGGAAGACATTCCCTTTGATTTTGAAAGGTGAAGTAAAGAAGATAAGCGGTAAGGCAAGTAATGCTAAAGGGAAGATTACTTTTGATCTGAAGGCATCGGTTCAGGATGTTTTTTATAATGGAGTTTTACTTCCTGATGCAAGTGGTAGATTTGTGATGGATAAGGAGAAGTTTCTTTTTCAAGATGTAATTCTCAGCCATTTTAAAGATAGCTATGTTGTTTCTGGCAGTGTTTATCTTAAGAAGTTAGCGTCAGGGATTAATCCTTTTGATATTAAAATTAAAGTTATTAATGGAGAATTAGAAAATATTTTTGATCTTTATAATAATATTCAAATAAATTGGAGAAACAAAAGAGATCTTGTTAATAAAGAGGCAAAAAGTAATATAAGTGTTTTTGATGCTTATAATTCTTTATTAAAGAGAGAAACAAAGAATCTTTATTCACGTAGAGGCGATAATATTTCAAAAGC
The DNA here is from genome assembly GCA_037141875.1 of Candidatus Riflemargulisbacteria bacterium. Taxonomy (GTDB): domain Bacteria; phylum Margulisbacteria; class Riflemargulisbacteria; order GWF2-35-9; family DYQY01; genus DYQY01. The sequence continues at coordinate 2,573 of JBAXBT010000048.1, read as the reverse complement.
ACTAGATTCACTTAAGGTAATAGATCAAACCTCAAGTTCAGGATTTATTCCAGGCATCTATGGTTCTCTTAAAGGTGATTTGCATATTTCCTATTTGGATGATTTTTTGCTTTTTAGTGATCTAACTTTAAAAGATGGAAGATATCAATTTATGAGTGCAAAAGAAGTCAAATTTTTATCTGTTTTAAAAGGTAAATTTTTTGATGTTTCAGTGCGAGCAGATTCAGCTAGGCTTATGAACAAAAACTTTGATCAACTCAGTATTTTTGCAAAATATTTTCCTGCGGACGACCAAATTGAGATAGTTAACTTCTTTGCAAAGATTAATAATCATAGGACAAGCGATCTTTTAAAAGGGAAGATTAATTTAAAGAATGCTTTTAAGGAAACCCCAAATAAACAGGCGTTAGATTTATACCTTTTTCTAGATAAAGACGATATAGATGTTCTGACTATTTTTAATAAGACTTTTGAGAAAGTAAGTAATCAAGGTTCTGTTTTGTTGCATATATCAGGACCATTTATTAAGCCAATATTAAATTCGGAAGAATTTATTTTAAAAGATTTCGAGTTAGCATTCGTTCCATCTTTTATGTTAAGAACACCAATAAAGGTTGCAGATGCAGAGCTTAAGATAAGAGATAGTGTTATAAAGCTTCCTAAGGATATGAAGATTCAGTGGCAGGGAGTTGATACTTCTGGAAAGTTGAATGAGTTTGTTTGTAATGGAGATATCGTTTTTCCAGGGTTTTTAGATAATTTTGAAGGTATTATGTTTGATTTGAATATTGATATAGATCCTATTTATCTTTATTTGGATGTAAAAGATCTCTTTCAGGGGAAAGTTAGGCTATTTGACACAAGTTTAAAAGGAAGATACACAGTAGCCTTAAAGAAGGATTTAATAGAGGAACAGCTAAATGATGTGCTTACTGAGAAAGAAAAGGGACCAGTTTTCAGGACAAAAGTTTTTGCAGAGAGTGGTACTTATTTTCTTCCTCTGAGTATAGGAGGTAAAGCAGGTTTGCCTGATATAAAACCACCATTACTTTTGGATTTGAAAATGACGTTAGGTAAGGATATTCAGATAGCGCAAAAGAGTAGCGATCAGGACCTTAACAGGTGGTTTACAAATATTAATATAGTTTTTGAGGAGAGACCAGAAATCCTTAAGGTTCAAGGTTCATTAAATACAATAGATTCTGATGGTATTTTTAAATTTAGTAATGGCAAGATTATTTTTATGAACAAGGTTTTTAACTTAATGGATAGGAAAAAACAAAGAGAGATTTTCGGTGCAGGCTCAGCAGAAATAGGTGATAATTTGGTTGAGGTTAAGATGGAACAGCATCCTGTTTTTACAGAGAAGAGAAAAGCAACTCCATACTTTAATATTAAAACTTTTAGTGAAGTTCAAAAGCCTGTAATTGGAACAGGGGATACAACATATGAAGAGCATTTATTCGTAATTTTCATAAAAGGACCAATCAATGATATGGGGTCATTTTCCATTGAACATTATAAGAAGGGTGATTCTGGATATACTTTAGCTCAGGCTCGTATTTATCTTTCCGATATGACACCAGATCAAATGGATACGGTTATTTCTTATTTAGTTCCAGCAGTCTTTAGGCCAGATTTCTATAAGTCTATTATGAAAGATGGGTTAGCTGACAATCAAGAGGCGAACGCTATGCTTAGAGAGTATTCTTCATCTCAGATTAATCTTTGGATAGATCAGCAGTTGCAGCCTTTTGAACAGGAGATAGCTAGGAATATGGGGCTTTATGATGTTAATATCAAACATGACCTTGGGGGTGAACTTGTTAATGCAACAAAGGTTTTTCAACATAGGGAAGATAAAGTTTTTAATGAAGCGCAGGATAATTCTTTGTCAGTAGAATATGTTAAAGATTTTTTGTTAAAAAGATTTTTTGTTAAAGTAAAAACAGGTATCAGCCAAGACCCTACAAAGCCACTTCTTAATATGAGTCAGTATGAATTAGCATGGTTTTTAAATGATTATTTGAGCTTAAATTACGGAAACTATAATTTGAACAGCGTTGAGACAACATATGGAGCCTTTTCAGTAAATGCGAATTTTATTTTTTAGATTATTATTTCTTTGTTTTTTTGGGTTTCTTTTCGCTATCAGCGTTATGCCTGAAAATGCGGCAACATATAATAATTATGTTATTAATAAAGTTATCCTAATGTCAGAAGAGGGCGAGGAGAATATCTCAGCAGAAATAGCCGATAAACTACAATTTTTGAAGCCAACAGAAAGGTTTTACTATGATTATTTAATTAGCGATATATCTAATCTTTTGAAGAGTGGGTTGGTAAAGGATGTAAACGCACGAGTTAGAAGTATAGGTGATAATGAGGTTAATGTTTACTTTAATTTTGTGCTTAATCAAAAAATTGAGAATATACAGATTAGTAACATGAGTGTTTTGGATGAATCAAAAATTAAAGGGATCTTAACAAGTAAGGTCGGACAAGAATTAGATTACTTTAAGACAAAAGAGGATGTAAAAATAATTGAAAGTAATTATGCCAACAGTGGGTAT
>JBAXBT010000047.1:0-8249 GCA_037141875.1 Candidatus Riflemargulisbacteria bacterium | reverse complement strand
GCGCAATAGGCTCTAAGATTAAGGCAGCCAACTCTTGATGATGTCTTTCTATCTTGACTTCAAAGTCATGTATAAACTTATCATCCCAATCTTTTTCGAATCTACATTTGGGACGCTCAGCAAATATCTGTTCCTGCAACACTCCTTTAAATAAACTATGCATGCCTGAAATAGGATCACACACAGACATTGCGCCAATAGTGTCGCCATGATATCCTCCCCTAATAGTAATTAGTTGCTTTTTTTCTGGTTTACCAAGTGCCTGCCAATACTGGATGGCCATTTTAATTGCTACTTCAACTGCTACTGAACCAGAATCAGAAAAAAAGACCTTATCTAGACCAGACGGTGTTATTTCTACTAGTGTTTTTGCTAAATTAATAGCTGGTTCATGCGTGAACCCACCAAACATAACATGTGACATCAACTTCGTTTGCTTTATAATTGCTTCATTTAAATCAGGATGATTATAACCATGGATAGCAGACCACCAAGAAGCAATTCCGTCTATTAATCTAGATTCACCTTCAAGAATTATTTCTAACCCTTCAGCCCGTATTACAGAATAAACAGGCAGAGGTTCAATTAAGGAAGTATAAGGATGCCAAATGTTTTCTTTATCGAAAACTAGATTCAAAAGTATCACCTATACTTAATATTCTTACAATATCATCTAGATTTAGCTCATCCATAAATGGAATTCTAATAGCTTTCTCTATTCCTGTTAGCTCCTTAACAGTTAAAACATTGTTATATAAAATACTCTCGTCTGCTTGATCAACATCATTAAAGACAAGTATCTCAGGACAAAACCCAACACTGCTTAGTTTATCAATAGTAAGCAATGATTGATTTATTGACCCTATCTTATTAGCGATCACGAGGATTACTGGTAATTGTAGTTCAGTAATAACGTCTAATAAAAACTTACCATTCCCAATAGGTACCATAACGCCACCTACTCCCTCAACAATAACTCTTTCATGACTACTAGCTAACTCATTAAAGTCATCTAATATTTTATTAATGGATATTTCCACATCTTCCAAGGCAGAAGCTAAATGAGGAGAACATGGCTTTTCGAATGAGTAAGAGTAAAAGTCTTCTTTCTTACCAGAAATATTATTATGTTCTAAAGCAAACTCTGTATCCTCTAATCCACCTGTTTGGATTGGTTTATAGGGAACTGCGTCAATACCTTGTAGTCTTAATAACTTAATAAAAGCGGTAGTGAACATTGTTTTACCGGCGTCAGTGTCTGTGGCTGTTACAAAATAACTAGTCATATTTATTTATTATACCACAGAGACCCATTCAACGTTAGGGAAGCTACGATACCAAGTAAGCTGTCTTTTTGCAAAGTTTCTAGTCTTCTTTTTTATAAGCTCGATGCAATCATCTTTACTTAATTGACCATCAAAATACATTATTACTTCCTTATATCCTAAGGCCTGTAAAGAAACTAGTTCCTTCTTGTAACCTTTATTCAAAATACCCTTAACTTCATTAAATAAACCCATCTCAATCATTTTATCAACTCTTAATCCTATCCTTTTATAAAGCAAATCCCTATCCATGTCCAAACATATCAGTTGAAAATTATCAGCAAATGAAATATCCATTTCCTGTTGCGCAGAAAAAGGTATACCTGTTTGTTCATAAACTTCTAAAGCTCTAACTATACGAAACTCATCCCTAGGTTTAAGCTTTGAAGCGGTAGCCGGATCTATCTTTTGTAAAATTATATACAACTCTTCTACTCCCTTTTCTAAAGAAATCGCCTGATATCTTGACCGTATTTCATCATTAGGAGAAAAGTCAGGTGCAGAAAAATTATAAATAAGAGCTTTAATATATAACCCTGTTCCTCCAACAACTACGTATTCTTTCTGAGACTCGAACAGCAATTTTCTAGCTTTTTTGGCAAATTTAAACAAATTCCATTCCTCGTCAGGATTAATAATATCTATTAAGTGATGTTTAATGTCTCCCAGTTCCTCCTTGGAAGGTTTTGCAGTTCCTATGTCCATATATTTATACACTTGCATAGAATCTGCAGAAATAACCTCCAGTCCATTCTCTTCAGCTAGCTGCATTGAATAGTTAGTTTTACCTACAGAGGTAGCACCAATAATAATAGGTATCTTCTTCATAATTGCGTTGAGTCCAGAATAAAAGTTACTGGTCCATCGTTATGTATTTCTACCTGCATATCAGCTGCAAAAATACCTTTTTCAACTGGAATATGTTTTGCAAGTTCAGTACAAAAAAACTCATATAAATTATTTGCTTTGGTTGGCTCTTCTGCCAGATCAAATGAAGGCCTCCTCCCCTTATTAACAGAACCTGCTAAAGTAAATTGCGAAATAACTAGAGCACTACCCTTAATATCTTTAACAGAAAGATTCATTTTGCCTTGTTCATCATTAAATATCCGTAAATCTACTAGCTTATTAATAATCTTATTAGCATCATTGCTAGTATCACCTTTTACTACTCCTAAAAGCAAATTAAGTCCGTCAGCTATTACGCCAACTGTCTTAGACTCCACAACTACTTGAGAACTTGTTACTCTCTGAACAACACAAATCATGACAGCACTAAATATCCACTATAGCTATTTCATTCTCTGAAGGGTCTTTGATACCTCTTAGAAATTGCCCAAGCTGATCGTCTTTCTTGTTGCCTTCTTTCTCGTCTCTGTCTTCTTTCTCATTTAAAGCAAGAACTGGATATATTCCATCTTCTAAACTTACGGTATTACTAACTAAAGAACCATCTGTTTTTTTCTTACTAACAGAATCCAATCTTCTTAACGGAACACCTGCTATATCAACCATTAAACATGCCCCCCTTTATAAGTATCTTCATTACTTCTAACTCCCTTTGTAAAAACTAAATGTTCTATCGCATTATGGCTCATATTCTCATCCTTTAAAATATCCATTATTTCTTTATGTAATTCATATAAATCAACTGACAACTTTTGATATGCATCAGCAAATTCTTTAATAAATTGACTTGGACTTATATCAGATTGCTTCAAATCAATATTTATATGCTTCATGTCTGCACTTACCTTAATCTTTAGAGAACTCATTTCTGCCAGGAAAAAAATTCTACTAATAACATTCTTATACGCATCTGTTTTCTCCTTATACAAATATGAAATAACATTAAAATCTGAGCTGATAAATCCAAATTTTTCCTTTATTTCTCTAGAAAACTTTTCAATACCCCTGATACCCAAGCTATTAAGTACATTGTTATACAATCTAAGGACATCTTCAGTCTCTGCCATTAAGTCTTCCAACCTTCCTGATTTAAGTAGTTTTATTTGTAATAAATGACCATATGCATTAAACCTAAAATATAAGCATTCCTTAGTATACTCATACTCCTTTACATCAAACACATTCATAAACCTTGAAAAAAGACCATTTGCCAAACTTACCTCTTGAGTATCAACCACTAACATCCTCCTTAAGGATTTAATCTACTATACTAAATATAACAAATAAAATCTTGTATGTCTGCATGAGCCAGAATCAATAATAATTACGAACTATTGTGCAAACCTGTGCATGTCACTATTACGAACTACTACATACCCATCCCACATTACACGCCCCTCATCATTTGCACCATTAACCTCAACAGCATCAAAAGGCAAATCTGGAATAAACCCTAAATGAGAAAGAATACTATTTCTTTTCCTGTTTATATGTGAAGGAATTATTAACCAGTTCTGAGCATCTAGATAATCAAAAATATGATCTATGGAAATATCAACAGCTCCTCCTAAATAATAAGGTATTTGACTAATTATCTCTTCCTGCTCATTCACGACTGGCTGGTCACCAAATATTAAGGGATCATTCTTAAACTTTTGTATCTTTTCTGCAACTATTTTCTCGAAATCTAATGCCCGATCCAAATCATCAGTAATGCAAAGCACGTGGATTTCTTCTCTCGTATTTAGCTCCATACCAAATAAAGGAATAAGGCCTAACTTCTCACATTCATATTTAAAAGCAGGACAATTCTGTGAAGAATTATGGTCTGTAAGTGCGGCTACCTTCAGCCCACGCCTTACTGCATCTTGAGCAATATTTCTAGGTGACATACAAAGGTCTGCGCAAGGGGAAAGACAAGAATGAATATGCAAATCAGCTAACCCCTGCTGATTCATTGCAATAATAGACTTTTTATCCATAAAATCTAAAGCGAATTACCGATAAGTACACTTACCTGAAACTGATTAAGCTCAGTAGAATAAACTGCCTTTCTTTCTGCTTTGGCTATAGTTAAAAATTCTTCGTCTGTTTCACGTCCATTACAGATAACTAGTGCTGAAATATCTAAAAGGTTACAAACAGCTATAGTATTCTTATGTGCTTGAATAGTTATCAAAACCCCAGCATCACCTGCATTTGCCATAACATCACTTAATAAATCCGAAGTATATCCACCAACAATCGGAAGATCATCATAATCAGACTGCACTAAAGTTAAACCTGTAATTTTCCCTAAATCAGAAACTTTCATAATTACCCTCCGTTTTTATGTGTTTTCAATCCTAATAATTGACTGAACTGTTGTGCCCTTTCCTACTTCTGAAATTATATTAAACTCATCTGATACACGTTTAACGTTTGGTAGTCCCATTCCAGCACCAAAACCTAATGACTTAATCGTATTATCAGCAGTTGAGAATCCTTGTTTTAAAGCTTTTGTAACATCTGCTATCCCAGGAGAACTATCTCTAGCAATAACAACCGCCTTTTCTTTATCAAGAAAAAACTCTAGTTCGCCACCATCAGAATGTATAGTTATATTTATCTCTAACTCATAGGCAGCCACAGATACCCTTCTTACAAATTTAGGATCAAAGGTTCTGTCTTTTAATAATTTCTTTATTTCATTAGACGCTTTACCTGCATTTGAAAAATCCATTTTATTTATCTTATAGACCTCTCTTAAGGTTATCAGCGTAGGATCAACCTCAACTCTTATCTCACTTTCTAATCTGGCTACTTCATGATTCAACTGAAAAAGCAGTTCATGAAGAATATCTCTACTAGTTATGATCCCAACTAATTTCTTGTTTTTATCAATAACTGGGAATCTTCCATATTTAAACTTTTCGAAATAAGTTATGCCAAAAGCCAGAGGCATATCATCTTCCAAAACGATAACGTCTGTAGACATATGGTCTCTAACTACTTCCCCCATATATTCACCATCAATAGCTCTAAAAATATCATCAATACTAATCATTCCAACTAACTCATCATGCTCAATAATTGGAATACCAGTAACTTCAGCTTTCTTCATAATAGACTTAACTTCTTTTAAAGTAACATCTGGCGAGGAAGTGGCAAGTTTGGTGGCCATTATGTCTTTAATCTTTGACCGGTAAATAACATCAAGCAAGATAGACGGGGAATTCTCTTGAAGAAGCTGAATGCTCTTATTTATAGGCATCCTTAAATCCTACCCTGCTGGACATCATACAATAAGCAACATGTGTCGTATTTGCTATAATTAGATGAAAATAAATTAATATTAAGCTCTTTTGCAAGCTCCGTCATATTCTCAGTTATTTCTTTCCCGTTAACAATAATTATTCCTATCATATCCATGATATTTGCTGTTCTTATTGTCTGGTCTGTAGCTAAAGAAGTTATTAAAAGATCAACGTCATGGCCAACCATTAAAACATCGCTCATCAAATCAGATGAAATAACATTTAAAACATAAGATTCATTCAAATCATTAGCCTCATTAAAGGTAGTTAATGATAATTTCTCAACTATTTCAGCAAAAGTAACGCTTTTCGGGTCTGTAATCATATAGTTTTTCCCTTTTCCATAAAGTTAATATAATAAAAAAGGTTCTCTATGTGAAGCTCTAAATTTACATTGTTTACAAAAACACCCTCAATTTCTCTCAAATTAACCCTAGCAAAATTTAAAAATCCCTTTACTCCTATTTTAACTAATTTATCATAGGCCTCTGCTGCAACATTATCTGGGACAGCGATAATTGCTACTTTAATCTTCTTCTCTAAAACAAATTCCTCTAGCTTGTCCATTCCGTATAATGGACAAGTCATGCTACCACTTACTCCCTCTGGACTAATATCAAACCCTGCAATAATTTCAAAGGTTTCACTGTGGAAGCCCTTATAATTCATCATCGCTCTGCCAATGTTTCCACATCCAACAACAACGATGCTCTCTCCACCAGTAGGTCCGACAATGCTAATGATATCGTCTAGTAATTCCTTTATCTGATATCCACCTCTTTTATTACCTGCTATCTTTAATAAAGAGAAATCCTTTCTTACTTGAGATGCAGTAACACCAGCCGTATCAGCAATATTATCAGAAAAAACTTTAAGAACACCCAAGTTCTTAAGTTTGAGTAAGGCATTCTTATATCTTAATAACCTTACAACCAACTCTTTATTAAAAGTCATTAATGTACTCCTTATGCGTTTTATTGTACCTTATTGTAACAATATTTTTAGTTTTCAGCAAATATTAAAGCCAAATATTTGACATAACCGTATTAATCAGTCAAAGAACAAACAAATTATTGCAGATAAATATAACTTTGTATTATAATACGTTGCAACTAAAAAACACTAAGGTGGAGGAAATAATGTCAGACCAGATCAACTTCTCTAAAGAACTAAATGAATTTATTGAGAAATGGAAAAATAAACCGGGAAATCTAATAATGATTCTTCATGAAATACAAGAAGAATTCGGTTTTATTCCAAGAGCGGCAGCTTTAAAATTAACTGAAATGATTGATGTTTCTCTTGCAAAGATTTATGGAGTAATCACCTTTTATCATTACTTTAAACTTGAAAAACCTGGTAAGCATCAGATACAAGTTTGTTTAGGCACTGCTTGTTATCTCAAAGGTGGCCAAGATATTATAGATGAATTAGAAACTAATTTTGGAATACCAGTCAATTGCACTTCTGAAGATGGCAACTTCTCATTAGAAGCATTACGTTGCGTTGGTTGTTGTGGTCTTGCACCTGTAATGATTATTGATAAAGACGTTTATGGAAAATTAAACAAAGAAGACATTCCTGGAATTCTAAAAAAATACAACTAAAATGCACTACACTATTTGCGACTATATTTCAGACATAACACAAAACTCTATTGAAGCAGGAGCGACATTAGTTACTGTTGATTATAGAGATAAGGATGAAAAAATAGAAATAACAATCACTGACAATGGCAAGGGAATGGATGAATTAACCCTTAAAAAAGCTATAGACCCTTCTTACACTGATACCGTTAAAAAGCATAAAAGAGAGATAGGCCTAGGTCTTCCTTTTATCATTCAAGGCATCGAGCAATCTCAAGGAGAGTTTTTTATTGATTCTCAAAAAGATAAAGGAACTATGGTTAAATTTTCTTTTGATAAACAAAATATTGATACTCCACCAGTTGGAGATAAATCACTTACATACCTAACATTATTTAACTATCCAGGCAATTTTAATATAGCCATTCAAGAACACAATAACCAACAAGAAACAATTTCATTTAATAAAAAAGAACTTTACGATGTTTTGGGTGATTTAAATTCATCAGAAACCTTAACATTATTAAAGCAATATTTAAAAGATAATATTTTATAGGAGGTAAAAATGAGCAAACTTACACTGGATGACCTTAGAAAACTCCGTGAAGAAAAAAAACAAGAATATTCAAGAAGAAATAGTGATCAAGAACAATGTTCAATAATAATTGGAATGGGAACTTGCGGTATAGCTGCTGGCGCTAAGGATACACTAAACTCCTTTATTGAAGCACTTAACGAAAATGGACTTTCTCAAGTAAAAGTCAAACAAACAGGCTGCATGGGGTCCTGCAACGTTGAACCAACTGTAGAAGTAATTGTTAAAGGTATGCCCACTGTTGTGTACGGCAATGTTAATACTGACACAGCTAAAGAAATCGTCTTGAAACATATTATTGGCAAGGAACTACTAGATGACCATATACAGGATAAACCTGCTATAGATATCGTCGAGAACTAAAGAAAGGAACAAAAAATGGCATATAATACCTTCGTTTTAATCTGTGGCGGCACCGGCTGTGAAGCAGGTAAATCTGATGAAATGTACAAATTACTTCAAAAAGAAATTTTTGATAATAATCTAAAAAATGATGTCCAGGTAGTCAAAACTGGCTGTTTTGGCTTTTGTGAACAAG
>JBAXBT010000046.1:0-8685 GCA_037141875.1 Candidatus Riflemargulisbacteria bacterium | reverse complement strand
ATAGATTTTGTAGCTGACCGATTTGGCTCATCGACAAATTCTCGTCCATCCAAGGATAAAGAATCTCGTCCTCGCGCTTTATATGTTCCATTAAAAGTGATTGGTATCCCTCTAGGTTAGAGGCCACGCCTTTGGCATCTTTTTCTTCAAGTCTAGCAACAGCGGCCGCCACAAAATTCCTGCCTGTAATATGATCATGTAACATCGCCTGAATCACCGCCATGTTCGGGTCAAAATATTTAAATAGGATGTCCTCTTCTTTGGCGTGATGGAATTTGTCCGCATAGTTGCGAATGAAATCGACGCAGTTCAAAATTAAGGCCTGGCCCTCCGTCGAAGTAATATCTGTTTTTTGGAGAAGTGTTGGGATAAGGGCTAGTAATCGTTTTATCCAAATATGTTCATCAACAAGTGTTTTCAGTGGGGGCGAAAAGCTTTTATGTTTTTTGGCTTGAACAGTTTGTTCTTTTTTGGGTAAGACAATGACTTGATCGGGGTAAACTACACCCAGAATGCGAGTGAGCATGTCTCGTTCATCGGTTTCTTCTAGATGATGAATGTTGACAACATCCTTCAATAAACAGGTGCCAACCTGGCAGGGAACACATCCGATATTATATTCATTGAGGATGTCGGCCACCGGGGGGTATTGATTAATAACTTCTTTTATGGGTTTATTTAAGATTTCGTTCAATTTTATTCTCCTTTTGATTGCGGTATTAGTGACGCTATAGTGACAGATTTGAGTTCGTTTGAAACATAAGATTTGATGCGCTCAATCTTTCCCTTCAAGAGACAAGATCCAATGTCCGGACACGTCTTTTTATTGAAAACACATTCGTTCGTATTAATTGGGCCATGAAACGCCACAATTAGGTCTTTAATGTAGATGGTATCAGCTGTTTTGTTGAGTATAAACCCACCTTTTTTGCCCTTGAATGATTTCAGGAACCCCTGGGTCTGAAGGACTTGAAGAATTTTTCGCAAAAAGGGGCGCGGTGCAATGAGCACGTCTTCTAAATGCGCCACGGAAATAGGTTTGTCTTGCTGCTGAGCAAGGTAGCAAAGAGCTCTAGTGGCTAGGTCTGTGTCGCGATTTAAGATTCTCATTCGTTCATCACATTGCTAATGATACCACGCTGGTATCATTAAGCAAGTACTTATTTCGAATAGCTAAGCGCCGTATTGAGGAGATTTCTTTGTCTCGCTTTGAATATATGCAGAGTATTCTTGCTCTTTGGGCTAAGAGGATTGTTTCTGAACCACTCTGTGGTTCACTCAGAACAAAGTTCTGAGGATAATCTCTAAATTCGCACTTCGCTATGCTCGTACTTATTAAGAGGATTATTGCATCCTATAGAAAATATAATTTTAAAATGAAGTATGTTTGAGAATTATGATAATTGTTTAAGTTGGCTCCCCGGTGCGGATTCGAACCACAGACCCATTGGTTAACAGCCAATTGCTCTACCAACTGAGCTACCAGGGAACACTGAGCAATATTTAACTATATAAAATTAATATCGTCAATAAGTTGAAATCTAGAATAAGGGTCTGGTGCATTCTGTAAAATAAATACTTCATTCTATGTCGTTAAGTTTAGGTATGTTGTAAAATTAAAACAGTGACCTTTTGTAAGAGGGAATAATGAAACTAAGTATAAAACATAAAGTGCCCTTATTTTTTTCGGCAATAATTATTATTACTGCTGTTATCTCAGTGTTTATAGTTGCTGTTATCAGTGATTATCAGATGTCAGGAATTCATAAGAATTTGGTGAGAAAATTTGCCTATGAAAATTCTAATGAAGTGCTATCTCGTAATAAAAATATTTTAGAATATAAAATGATGCTTCTAGGAAAGGAAAATACGCACCTTAAAGCATTTTTTTTAATAGATAATAAAGCACAATTAGTTTCTAAGTATGATCCTGAAAGAATTGTTGATTCGCGAAAATATTCTGTTATCTGTAATAAAGATTTTGGTGAAGAAAGAGGTTTTCTAAATGATAAGGGGAAATATCTTTCAATAATGAGGCTTGAGACAAACGGGATGCTTATCGGAGTACTTGGAGGAGTTTTCGATAAACCTGGCGTTCTTTCATTAATTTTTGAGATAGATGAAAATATTAAGCATTTTTTAATAGTTTTTCTTGTTGTTGGGTTGGTTTTGGTTTTTTTAATATCTTTATTATTAAGCAGACAAATAGTTACACCAATAATGGAGCTTTCTAGATTCATAAACGAGAACAATAATCTTAGCCCCGAATTTATGAAAAATATTAAAATAAAGAGGAAAAAATGCTGGGTGTATAAGAAATGTAATAATCAAGAATGTAAATGTTATAAGGATAATTCTATTAATTGTTGGGATAACTATTTAGAAAATAAAAAAAGCGATGATAACAACCCGATGTTAGCTCCATGTTTCGATTGCAAGGTTTTTTTAAGTAGAGAAGATGACGAAATAGATAGGCTTAAAATATTCTTAAATCATCTGATATCTAAGATGAGATATCACTATAAGCAAAGCAAACAATATAGTTTGTCATTGGAAGATAAAGTCAACAGGAGAACGGCTGAACTAAGAGAGATAACTGATGATCTGATAGCAGCTAATCTGAAAACACAAATGATTATTGAGAATGTAGCTGAAGGTATTGTTGTATTAGATAAAAATAATACTATTATTCAATTCAATCAAGAAGCTAAAGATGAACTTTTCATTAAGGCAGACCAAAACATCTTTGGAAGTAAACTGGAAGATGTTTGCCAAGATTTAGATGCAGCTCAGGAAATAAATAAATTAGCACTTAAAACGATTGCTTTGCAAAAAGGGATAGAGGCAGAAATACTCTATAAAATTGAGGATAAGCAAAGTCACCTTTTTATTAGAACAACAATAGTAATCAATCACCATTTAGGAGAAACATTTGTTATTTTATTAATAAGAGATAATACAAATGCTAAGATAATCGAGAACTTTAAAAACGATTTTTTCCATATGATTTCACATGACTTAAGGAATCCTTTGACCAGCGTTATAGGATTTATAGACCTTTTACTTAATGGATCGATTAATGATAAGTTACATGCTAAACAGAGAAAATATTTAGAGTTTGCTAGTAAAAGTGCTGGTGACCTGAAAAAGATGTTAGATGATCTTAGTATTATAATTAAAATGCAACAGAGAAAGATAGATTTAAATAAAGAGACTTTCTATTTGAATGATTTATTTATTGAAGTTCAACAGGCTTTTTATCCATCATTTGTTCAAAATTCAACAGATTTTAAATTTAAAGTAACACCTAATGATCTTACGATTCATGCTGATTATCAAAGGATAAAACAAGTTTTTGCGAACTTGATAGCTAACTCAATTAAGTCAGGGGAAAAGATAATGATTAAGTTGGAAGCCGTTAAGATTTCTTCGAATGTAATTATTGTAATTGAAGACAATGGTGTGGGCATTCCTTCTGAAAAGTTGCCATTATTGTTTGAAAGATTCACACAACTTTATACTTATCAGCAGTCAGATGCAGGGATGGGGCTAGGCCTCTCTATTGTAAAAAATATTATAAATCTGCATAATGGACTTATAAGTGTTGATAGTCAGATAAACAAAGGAACAAAATTTACAATAACGTTGTCAGACAATGATTAATTTATTTACATATTTATCTTTAGAAAGTATTTCTCTCGGACAACTGTATCAACAGTTCGTTATAATACTTTTTTCAATTATTATTTTATTTTCTGCTTATATAAGCATTATTAAACTTCCGGCAAGTCACAATATGAAATTGCGCTTTAAAGTGGTTTTAATTAGTTACTCAATAGTTTTATTAAATTCTAGTCTTTTTTTTGTTTTTCTTAGTTTAGCAAAATATAGCTATAACACGCCAGCATTCTTGCTTCCAATATTTAGTATTATTATTCAGCTTGGTTATTTGTTTGCACATATTTTATTGCCATTAGCTCTTATTGTTCCAAAGTATGTTCATAATGGTAGGTTCAAGAGGGTAATGATTTTCTTTTTCAGCGTTTTTACTTTTTTTATAGTAGTTTTATTTGCAATTGCTCTAAATCCTGACTGGACAGACGCGTACGTTCTTCTTATAAATAAAGGTTGGATTTTGATAATGGCTGAATTGTTCTTTGTTATTAGTGTGGGAACGATGATTATTTTAAGTAAACTCAAATCTAACTTGTTTTTAGGTATTGCCTGTTTGAATTTGTTTTTAGCTAATGGAATGTATTTTGTTACGTTAATACAGCCGAAGTACATTAAATATCTTGTTGTGTATAGTTTACTTATTATTTTGGCAAATATTTTGGTTGAGATTTATATTTTCTATGAGATTATTAGGGCGCTTAGACTTAGTAATAGTGAGGTTCAAAAATTAAACGAAGACTTAGAAAATAAGATTCAAGAACGTACTCAAGATTTGTTTAATAGTAATAAAGAATTATTCCAGGCTAATTATATGCTTCATCAAGAGAAAGAGAAATTAAATGCAATTATAAGAAATATTGATGAAGGAATTATTGTAAGTAATATTTCTGGATATGTTCTTTTGATAAATGATAGCGCATATAGGATATTAGGGATTAGCGATAAGCATATTGGGGCTATGGTTAAGGAAATTATTCATGACAATGATTATATTAAAGATATGAATGGCTTGGTGTTAAAGAAAGTAAGAAAGATTAGTAAAGATATTATTGTTGAGTTAGAGGGAGAAGAGCGTCATATTCAGTTCATTTCTACGCTTTCTATTGATTCTAAGGATAATATAATCGGCATAATAACTTTATTAAGAGATGTATCCAAGGAAATAGAGATAGAGAGGCTAAAGACAGGTTTTCTTCGTACTATTTCCCATGAGTTAAAGACACCACTTACAACTATTATTGGGTTTTCGGAAACACTTGCTTCGGAAAGAAGGGGACAACTTAATAAGGAGCAAAAGGAATTTATAGATATTATTGTTAGTGAAGGCGAGCATCTTCATAGGTTGATATCTAATCTTTTGGAGTTTACTAAAATAAGTTCAAGCAAAGGAATCTTGATGTATGAAGAATTCAATCTCAGAACGTTAGTTATAGATATTATGGAAAGTTTTTTGCCTATTGCAGAATCAAAGGGGATTAAGTTGAGTATAGATGAAGGAGGAGGTAATTTGCCAAGCATTCAGGCGGATAAGGCTAAGTTACAACGAGCTTTTTTAAATATAATTAAGAATGCTATAGACTATACTAATGAGGGAGAAGTAACCGTTTCTTTTCATGTTGCGAAGAAAAAGATTGTAACTATGATAAAAGATACTGGTGTTGGTATACCAGAAAATGAAAAAGCAAGAGTCTTTGATACATTCTTTCATTTTGACCAAAAAAAAGTTTCTGGTTATAAAAGTGGCTTAGGGTTAGGCCTAGCAATAGCCAAGAACTTTATTCAGATACATGATGGCAAGGTTTGGCTTGAAAGTGAAAAGGATAAAGGTTCAACTTTTTTTATTGAGCTTCCAATTGTTCGCTAAAAAAATGGATATGGTCTAATGAGGAATTAGTGCTCGGAAAGTCATCTCTATAATGCGTTCCTCTGCTTTCCTCTCTTTTTAGTGCATTATCTGTTATAAGCTGTGCTGTTATTAGCATATTTGTTATTTCACCAAGAAGCACTGCGCTTTTTGACTCTGAACGGATTATTTTATTGTACATTGATTGAATGAATGTTTTTAATTTAAGGAGATCTTTTTTGTTTCTCTGGATGCCTACCTTGGCATACATTTCTTTTTGTATCTCTTTTTGTATTTCAATTAGTTTTATTTTGGAGATGTTAGTTGTAGTAGTTTTTTCTTTTTTGATTTTAAGATAACTTTTAAAATTTACAGAATTTTTCTTTTTATTGATGTCTTCTGCTGATTTGTGACCAAAGACCATGCATTCTAACAGAGAGTTGCTTGCTAGTCTGTTGGCTCCGTGAACTCCGGTTGATGCTACTTCTCCGCAGGCATAAAGATTTTTTATAGATGTTCTGCCTTTGGTGTCTGTCTTTATTCCTCCTATCATATAGTGCGCGGCTGGCAACACTTCTATTGACTGTTTGATAAGGTCTATACCTGCCTCTAAACAGCTAGAATAAATAACTGGAAATTTGTCTGGGATATTAGGGATTGGTCTCATGTCTAGAAACACTTTCTTGTTTATTTGTAATTGTTCATAAATAGCTCTTGCAACAATATCTCTTGGCGCTAATTCGCCCCTTTTGTCGTAATCGAATAGAAAGCGGTTATTGTCTTGGTTTACAATTATTGCACCTTCTCCTCTTACTGATTCAGATATTAGAAAGTTTTTAATTTTACCTTTCTCCAAAAGTATAGCGGTAGGGTGGAATTGATAGAATTCCATGTCGCGTATTTCTGCTCCAGCAAGATATGCTGCGACTAGTCCATCGCCTGTGCTTCCTTTCCAGTTAGTTGTTTTTTCAAATACAGCACCAGCACCACCAGTTGCAATAATCGTAAATTTAGAATATAGATAGAGTTCTTTGTTGGTTTTCATATTAATGAACTTTGCTCCTATACAAGCAGTTTCTTGGGTTAATATATTTTTAAGAAAAAGATTCTCTATTAATGTTATGTTAGGTCTCTTTTTTGCTTCTTCAGTTAAGGTAGTTTGTATACTGAATCCAGTCTTATCTCTGACGTGCATTATTCTTCGGCTGCTGTGAGCAGCTTCTTTTAGAAATTCGAATTCGTTATCTTGTGTTTTATCGAAACGTACGCCGTGGTTTATTAAGTCCCACACTCTGGCTGGTCCTTCAGTAACAAGCATATTCACCGCATCTTCGTCAGAAAGTTCACATCCTGTTAGTAAAGTATCATTTTTATGAATTGGGATATCTGAAGGTTCTTGAAGTGCAACTGCTACGCCACCTTGAGCATAAAAAGAGTTTGTGTTGTTCATCTTGCCTTTGGTTACTATCGTGACTCTTATTGAACTGTCTAGGTCGATGGCAGCTGTAAGGCCTGCGATACCGCCTCCTATAATTAGTACGTCTATTTTTTGTTCATCTTTCATGGTAATGGTTATTATAGACTATTTGTAGGTCTAAGGCGATAAATAGCATAAGCTAAGTGAAGTAGAAGGTTAGAATTTTCCCGATGACTGTTGAGTCCTGCTTTAATGGATGATAAGTGATTAGAACCTTGCGTCCGTCTTTTAGTTCGAAAGTTCCTAGCTCTAGGTTTGAGTTTTGGCACAGTTAATATTTATCTCTAAAAAGTGGTTCATCAATGAATTTATATGAAAAATATTTTAGAAGTTGCTCCTCGCTATCATTAAGTATTACTTCTTCTGGAAGTTCCCAATCATCGCTTAATTTTTTATTAATTTTAAGGACTTCACCAGTATTGCTTAATATTAATACACCATCGCAGTAATTTGTTTTCAGTAAGCTATCTAATGTGCTTTCTTTAAGCCTTAATTTGCTTTCGGCTTTAGCTCTTTTTTGGATCTCTTCTTTTAACATTATACTTACTTCTTTTATTGCTTCTGATTTTTCATCAACGGTTTCTGCAAGATATGTTCTGCTAATCTCAATTTCTTTTTCTGCTTTTTTCCTTTTAGCGATTTCTTCATTAAGTTCATATATTTGTTGAGATATTTTTTGTTTCATATTGATATAGCCACTAATTAAAGGTTCGAACTCTGAATGTCTTAAAACAGAATAATTGTAGGTGCTTTCGGTTAAAGATCCGCTATTAGATGCCTCTTCAAGGTCTGCAACTATTTCTTGCAGTGGTTTTGTTATTTTGTCTGTAAATAGGCGTATTAGAAGTAGACTAAGCAAGAATGTACTAGTTGCCATGAAGATACTTATTATAAGTGCTTTTCTTTTTTCATTATTTATTTGATCAATGGAGTATTCAAGGATTATTCCTCCAATAGGATAGTTATCAATTTGAATTGGCACATTAACAAATAATGAATTTTTTGTAAAAGCTACAGATGATTCTTTATAAGCAAGAGCTTTTTGAAGGCTAGGGAATATCCATAGTGGTTCGTTTTCTATAGTGTGGATATCCTTTCTGTCAGAATATATGTAGATTTCTTTAAGGTTAGTCACTCTTTTTTTAAGATCGGGGAACATCACTTGTCCTTGAAGATGAAGTATTATTTGAAGATAATTTTTTTTATCTTCAAGGGTCGAAATTGATTTCAGCATTTCTTGTGTGGCCACTTGAAGTGGTTGCAATAAGAGCACTGTTTGTTCTTTTGTGCTGTTTATATGCATATTTTTTGAGTTGTAATAAATAAATACTCCGATTAAAGAAGAAACAATTATTTGCATTATTAATGTTGAAATAATAATTTTATTTTGTATTGTATCGACTATAAATAGCTTATTGTTAGATTGATTTTTCATTATAGCCATATACCCTGTCGGAACTATCTAAGAGTTGTTTATTAATTAGGATAGGTTTTATTAGTTGTTCCTTTTGGAATGGCAATTTGTTTAAGATTTGCTTAGTAGTCAGAATGGTTTCTTCAGCCATTTTTTCTGAATTTTTGGGCATAGTTTCATTAATTTTTCCAAGGCCAATTAACTTTTAGGTTTGAGGAAGTTCATCAAATCCAATGAAGATAATCTTTTGTTTTGAGTTCATTGTTCTCCAATATG
>JBAXBT010000045.1:0-8759 GCA_037141875.1 Candidatus Riflemargulisbacteria bacterium | reverse complement strand
TATTAACCTCATTTATTTTTTTATCAAGTAAATCAAAGAATTTAATAAATAATTAGCCAATTCATCACTCATATTTCTTTTATTATCATGATCTCTTTTTCTAATACATAAGATTACGAATTTTTTATTTTCATGTAATTTTAATGTTTCAATTACGTTAATTGTTGCAAACTTTCTTATGTCTGCAAAAATTATGTGTTCAGTGTCAGTAGCGAATATAACCATAGAATGTTTTTCATATTCTAATGTTTTATTTTGGATAATGAACTTTCCTGTCATTCTAAGATGAAAGATAATAGAGTATCCATTAGAAACATCAACAATAAGTGCTTTACCTTTTCTGTAAATTGAATTAATGGTTTGAGCTGTTATTTTTTTTATAAAACTATTTGAATCGATCTCTCGAAGGTTTCTATTATCAAGAATAGTTACAGTATTGATTGTCTTACCAGACAGGTGAGCATTTAGGTCCTGACTAATTGTTTCTACTTCTGGTAATTCTGGCATTATTTATTCCTTTGCTTGTATTTTATTTTTTAATAATTTATAATAATTCTAAATTTAGAATAATTATAAAAGAAAGACATTATGAAAGCAACAGAAATATTAAAAAGTAATGGAATAAATATAACATCACAGAGGGTAAAGGTTTTAGATTATTTATTAACTAAAAAGCAACATCTTACGGTAGACCAAATATATGCTTCAATCGCAGATAAGAATGAAATTATTTCTCTGGCAACAGTTTACAATGTGATTTCTTTATTTGTAGAGAAAGGTATCCTTAAAAGGATTAGTAGTCCTGAGGATAAGGCAATATTTGATGTTACACTAGAGAATCATTTTCATTTTTATTGTACTAAGTGTGGAAGCATTTCAGACGTATCCTCTAGTTTTTTTGATATAAGTGCTTTAGATTTAATGGGCAATAAGCCGGATTTATTTTTTGGCTATTTTACTGGCACATGCAATGAATGTAATAAGGGGGTGAAGAAAGGTAAACTGTTGAATTTATTAAGGCAGAAAGTTAAAATTTTTAATAGGAGGTAGAATAAAAATGAGTATAAAAGGTACAGAAACAGAAAAAAACTTATTAAAGGCGTTTGCTGGAGAATCTCAGGCAAGAAATAAATACACTTATTTTGCTAGTGTTGCGAAGAATGAAGGGTATGAACAAATATCAGCTATATTTTTAGAAACTGCTGACAATGAAAAAGAGCATGCAAAAAGGTTTTTTAAGTTTTTAGAGGGAGGAATGCTTGAGCTTACAGTTTCTTATCCTGCAGGCAGCATAGGAACTACTGTTGAAAATCTTAAAGGAGCAGCTGGTGGAGAGCATGAAGAGTGGAGCATTCTTTATCCTGCTTTTGCTAAAACAGCTAGGAAAGAAGGATTTGAGGATGTTGCGGTTTGCTTTGAAGAAGTATCAGTAGCTGAAAAGGCGCATGAGGAAAGATACAAGAAGTTGCTAAGTAATATTCAAGACAGCTTGGTTTATGCTAAGAAAGCTTCAGTTATTTGGAAGTGTAGAAATTGTGGATATGTGAAAGAAGGCAAATCAGCTCCTGACTCTTGTCCAGCTTGTTTGCATTCAAAAAAGTATTTTGAAATCAAAGAGGAAAATTATTAAAAATGGAGGTATTTAATGAATAAATTTGAATGTACAATCTGTGGGTATATTTATGATCCTGCTGAAAACGATAGTGTTGAGTTTGATGACCTTTCTGATGATTGGACCTGTCCTGACTGTGGCGTAGGTAAAGATCAGTTTGAGAAAATATAGTTTTTGATAAGATTGAGGGAGGAATATGCTCTTCCCTCTTTTTGATACATCGCTTTATCTTGATGTATTTAACGGTTTCATGTAATCCCTGTTGGTTTTGATCTATCAAATTTTTTAGATATTCCTGAATCCCTTTGTTTATAAGCCATTGAAAGATTTAATGTTTGTTTTATTTTTGTAAGGGCATAACAGTTTAAGGAAAGATAAATTATTTGTCGTTTTATATTAATAATTATTCATATAAAACCCTTATATAACTTGGCTTTTTTAGGTATTATTGTAATCGTTGGTGCATCATTCAAGGGGGATTTTTTTGATTAGCAAGTTTAGTAAAGCCTTACATAATCTAGCACTATCTTTATTTTTCCTTTTATTTATAGGTTTTTCTAGTGTATTTTCTGCTACAACCGCCCCTACAGGTTTGCTTGTACAAGGAGTTTCCGGGAATACTGAAGTTACTATTAATGCAACCGTAAGTAATGTTTATTTTCAGGCTACTTATAACTCTACTCTAGGTTATGCTGATAATTATAAGATTATTATTACAACTCATGATACTTTAGGGTCTAATGATTATATTTTTTGGGGAGTAACAGATTCAATTAAAAATGATATGGGTGGTTTACTCGCCGATAAGCAACTTTCTCAACGAATATATTATCAAACTCAAGCTAGTGCTGATGCACGATTCTATAGTGGGAACTGGTTGCCTTTAGAGTGGAGAGTTACTTATAACTATTGGATATGTTTTCATGTGAACTCAGCTTGGAGTCCAACAGCAAATTCTTTCTTTAGAGTGTTTGATAGGAATGTACCAAGCATAAGTGTTAAGGTCCCAACAATAGATCTTTCTGCTTGGCACAGTGTTTCTAAAGACTGGATGACAGCAATAACGGTCAACTTTTCGTCTCTTGGGGTTTCGAAACTAGACCGAGGAGAATATTTTTATAATGGAGTTTTAAAACAAATAACTGGTTTAAACGGAACGACTAATATTACCAAACAGTTAATAGTAAGTTTTTCAGCTTTAAATGAAGGGATTAATCCTGTAACTATTTATGTTAGTGATAATGCAGGAAATTTGACTTCATATGTTTTTTATATCAATAGAGACACTCAACTGCCGACTATTAATGTAAGCACTAACTTATCTAGTAATCCTTATTTCGCGAAGTGGATTACTCAGGATTCTAGCTTTTATCAAACTATTAGTGTTTCATTTGTGGATCAAGGCTTAGCAGGACTTAAAGATATTAGCGCTGCGTTACTTAATTCGAATGGTAGTTATTATAAAACAATCTCTCGAAATGTTGCTAGTGCTTCATATAATCTTCCTTGGGGTTTTTCATGGAGCGAAATCCCACAGGGGCTTAGTCAATTATTAGTGTCTTTAAATGACAATGCAGAGAATACAAATAAAATATTTCCCTTACAGATTCGTAAAGACCAAATACCACCATATATTTACAAATATCTTCCAACAGCTTCCTATGAGAATAGATGGTTTAGTAATTTTAGTGGCTTTCAGCCAGATGGTTCAGGGAGTAGGATAAATTTACTAAATATAGATATCGATTTTGTAGATACCCAGTCATATGTTGAGAGCATTCGTTATGCAGTTTCTAATAATAACAGCATAATTGATAGTGGTACGGTTGTTAGTAGAGCAGCTATTTCTTATTATTTAACAGACTGGCAGATACCATTTGCAAAATTTAATAACGGTTATAATGAGGTTTATGTTTCTTTTAATGATAACGCTGGGCTTAGTAGCAGTAATGTAAAAGTTTTTTCTTTACAAAAAGATACTGTTCTTCCTCAACTTACGTATATAGTCAGTGATAATTCTGCATATTTAAGTAAGTGGTATAGGGCAACGCCAAACTCTTTAGCAACCATTAATTTTACGGCATCAGACAATGCATATTCTAAGCTAAATAGTATTATTTATTATGTGAATAATGAGGCGTTTAAGGGATATGTCTCACAAAACATGAATGTATCAAGTTATAATTTTAGGTTAAGTGATATACCGTCTGCAGATTATATGAAGCAAGGGACAAATAATCTTTGGATAAGAGTAGTTGATAATGCAGGGAATTTATATGAAGAATCAATTTTAAAATTTCAACGAGACGTAGAAGCTCCTGCGTTAAACTTGATTGACTCAGTAAAAAATAATTATCCTCCAGACTATAATATTTGGACTAACTATTATCCTAGTTGGGTAACAGTTAACAATCCTCTTAGTTTTAGTGATATACATAGCGGTATTGCAAAAATGGAATATTATGTTTCAAATAATATTCATCATCAATGGACAACGATATCTGTTTTGGCAGGTTCAGCAAATTATGTTGCAAGTCAATGGATGGTTTCAGCTTCATTGCTAACGGAGGGAGTTAATACAATCTGGGTTTCCAGAAATGACGTTTTAGGGAACAGTGCCTTTGAAGAGTTTATTGTAAAATTGGATTTTACTTCACCTAACTATCATTCAGGAGTGAATTCTTCAGCTCAAGTATTTCAGAATTGGTATAATAATTATAAAGATATAACATTTTTAGATAATATCATTGTTACTTTTTCCGATTCTGATGCAGGGCACTCTTTATTAAAGACAGTAGAGTATGTAGTCGAAAATCAAGAAAATCAAGGTGCTCCGGTCAAGGTTCTTTTGTCAGGAGCTACCCAAATAGATGCTTATACATATATTCAACCATGGGGAATAAATTGGCTGAAACTAAATAATGGAACAAATAATATTAGTGTTAGAGTTGTCGACAATGCAAAAAATGAGACTATTTCACCAGTTCTTTTTTCTGTTAAGAAAGATATTTCATCTCCGAATGTAATTAGTTCCGAAACTGTTAGTGATAATAAATTTATTAATTGGTATTCTTCAAGACCAATATGGATGGATGAGATAAGAATAACTTTTAATGATGAAGGTTATTCGAATTTAAAAGCAGTAACTTTTAATGTATATAATAGTGTGACAGCAACTACAGATAATTGGCCAATAAATGATGTTTTAGACAAGAAAGCCATTTACCTTGGTAGTGAATTTAGCTGGGGATGGTTAGTTCAAGGCATTAGTGATGTTTATTCTATATTAGAGGATAATGCAGGTAATATATCAAAAACAGGCTTATTGTTTACTGTAAAGAAAGATATAGAAAGACCTAATTTTGTCACACACCCAAGTATTAACGTTTTTCAAGGATGGTATAGAGGTTTTGCTCCTGCAATTCCGACAATTCAGATACACGATGTTGATTTTGTGGATTATGGTGGATCAAGCTTGAATTATATTGGTTATGTTGTCGAAGTCCTTTCCGGAGGAATGAGGCAGTATGACATTTCTAAGAATATGAACATAGGTTTTTATAATAATAACTGGATATTATCAACGGATTATTTTCAGGATGGAACAAATAATGTTTATGTCGTGGTCTCCGATAATGCAGGTAATTTGAATTCGATTTATCAAAAGGCGGATCTTTTGTTTACAATTAAATTGGATTCAAAAAACCCTTCATTTGATAAGAAAGTAACTTATGGTACTAATTGGACAAATACCACTCCAGATTTCTTTAATAGGGTTACCCTTGATTTTTATGATGAAGGATATTCCTTATTAAAGGATATTTATTATATTGTTTCTAATAATAGTAACTGGTTAAAGACAGCGACAATTGATTCTAACGTAAATAGATTCAGCAGAACGACACCTTGGATTATTGACTGGGCACTTCTAACAAATGGTGTAAATGAAATTTTGGTATCCTTAAATGATAATGCAGGATGGCAAATAGTAAGTAAAGCTTGGGAAGTTCGTAAGGATATAATCCCGCCTTCCTTTAATAATAGGATGACTTTATCTGTTGCAACTTATAATTATTGGTATAATGCACCTCAGCCGTGGATGAGTAGCATTTCTGTTAGTTTTACGGATGCTGGTGGATCAGGAATTTCAAAGATATTTTATAGGGTAAATAATGCTTCTAATGTTTCTGGCAATGTTGATGTGCCAATCAGCGTTAATTTTGTAGAAGGAACTACAGAGTATTTAGTAAATTGGGCAGTATCTTGGGGCGTACTAGCAAATGGAGTCAGCAGTATTTCTGTGCTTGTTTCTGATAATGCTGGTAATCTTTTAACTTCTAACTGTTTGTTTTGGATCAAAAAAGATATAACAACTCCTAATATTGTGCATAATATAATTTCAAAAGACATTAAGTATTCTTGGAGGTGGTATAATCATGCCCCTGATGGTAGGGCCTTTTATTACGATAATCAATATTATAATGAGTTAAATCTTGCAATTATTCCTATTTCTTTTGAAGATATAGGAAGTTCAAATCTTAAAGAAGCAAGATACATTATTGAGAATGGAGCAAATACCACTTATTCAGTTATTTTTGAAAACAGAAACTATGTCACTTATCGCTACGCTTGGGGAATGAATTGGGCTCTTTTTAGTGAAGGAACAAATGACGTAAAAATATCTGTTACTGATAATGCAGGCAATAACACTAAAAGTGATGTTCTTTTTAGTGTTAAAAAGGATGGCACATTCCCAAGTTATGATGTTTATTTTATTTCTATACCTTCTTCTAGTTATTTTGCAACAACTCAAAATTGGATGAAGGTTAACAGTCCCAATAATGATTTTATTTTTTATGATCAAAATCTTTCTAAAATTAAGCGTGTTTATTATAAATTTCTTAATGATGGATTTTCTTCTGAGATAAATGTTTATAATTCAATAACTAGAAATGAGTATGTAACTTATGATAGGACGGTAGCCTCTTTTAGTTTTAGTTTTGCAGATGCACTTCAAGGTTATAACGAAATATATGCTGGAGTAGAAGATTTTGCGGAAAACAAAACAGAGTATACTAGGCTTATTGCATCTTTTAATAAGGATACATATGTTCCAATTGTAAATAAAGATGGATTATTTAATCCACCAAATAGTTGGATTAATGAGGGGGCATGGTTAAGTTCTCCTCCAAGTTGGTGGGAGGCAATACCAATATCTTTTGAAGATCAAGGTAATAAGTTGGAATTTTCTGGCATTAAGTCAATAGAGTATTCTGTTTATCACAACAATACTTTCAATTCTAAAGGTACCATTGGTGGACCGTTTGCGTCTAGACAGGAAATTTATAATGGTACATGGTCTATCCCTTGGGATAAGATTACTTCCGATCTAAATATAATAATGGTATCAATTACCGATAATGCTGGGAATAATCATCAAGAGGAATTATTCAGGATTAAAAAAGATATTCTTACTACAAATATTGTAATTAATGCAATTCCTTCGCAATTAGCGCAAAATAAATGGTATAAAGAAGCTTATCCTTCGATGAGCAATATCGATATAGATTTTTATGACGGAGGTATGTCCTCAATTAATATGATAGATTATGTTGTTTCTATTAATGGCAGATTAACGAGAAATCATATTATCGAGTATTCAGCACCTTCTAATTATTTTATTCAGAATTGGTCTATTAGCTTTGGAGTTTTAGCAGAGGGAACTAATGATATATTGATATATGTTTCAGATAACGCAGCTAACTTAGTTACTACTAATGTTATTTTTTCAATTAAGAAAGATAGTCTCGTTCCAAGTTATAATGTTACTGATACTTCTTTTTTTACAAATGAGAGGTGGTATAACACTACAAATATTTATAATTTATTGCCGATTACTGTTCGTGACATGGGTTATTCAGGATTAGAGGATATAAGCTTAATCCTTTACAATAATGGCGTGACCACCAATAGGGTTGTTACAAAATCGATGGGTAACTATCATGGAATATATTCTTCTATAACAACAACCTGGCCTAGTTTTAACGAAGGAGTGACTCAGGTTAGGCTCTCCGTGACAGATAATGCTAGCAATAATATTTTTTCAGATGTTCTGTTTAGCGTTAGAAAGGACCAGTCGATTCCAACATGGAGCTACACTGGCGCACATGATGTAGAGTCTTTGTTATGGTATGGTCGCGCGCCAACCTGGCTAAGTAATATTCAGATAAGCTTTAGGGATACTGGTGGCTCTAATGTTGCAACAGTTTCCTATGCTGTTGTAAATACTACGACAACGTCTTGGTATGTTGTTAATAGTTCAGTGAATAATGATAATTTTGCTTCAGGATGGAGTATTAGCTGGAATAATTTACTTGAAGGGCTTAATGGCATAAAAGTTAAAGTTGAAGACGGTGCAGGTAATGTTACTGCTTCACCAGTGTTATTTACAATTTATAAGGATTCAACGTATCCAAGCATTAATCATAATGTAAGTGTTTCTATTGAGATCCAAAACATGTGGTATAACACAACCAAAGATTGGATGTTAGGTGTAACTTTTAATGTAAGAGAAATAACGGACAATGCTATTAATGGAAGAGTGTCATCACTTAATGGACTAGGCTATATGGTAGGAGCTATAGAGTTTAATTTAATTTCAGGAAATAGTGTGCTTACCTTGGATTCAAATTTCATGATTTCTTTTGCTTTAATTAATGAGGGAACTAATAATGTATATTTGCTTGCTTCAGATAATGCTAGGAATATTACTTCGGTAAACGTTTTGACAATAAAGAAGGATGTTAGCAATCCTAAGATAATTGATAATAGACAAATCAATATAAATAGTAGTTTTAATGTTTGGTATAATTCTACTCCAAATTTTTGTGTATCGGTAAACGTTGATTTTAGTGACTCAGAGTTTTCATTATTAAGTCGGTCAGCGTATGTCATTTTTAATAGTATAGGTATAACTACTTATGATATTTTTACTAGTACTCTTGTATTTCCAACACACAATAATAACTGGAATATTTACTGGTACCAGCTTACTAATAATATAATTACTATTGACGAAATCGTTGAGGATCATGTTACAAATACGTAAGTAATTAGTAATATTTTTGGAGTTAGTTAAGATATTGAC
>JBAXBT010000044.1:0-8825 GCA_037141875.1 Candidatus Riflemargulisbacteria bacterium | reverse complement strand
AATCCGAAATTGGGAAAATTGCATCACTTCTCGAATCTGCTCAGGATAAAAAAACTCCATTACAAGTCAATCTAGATATTTTTGGTAAAAAATTAGCCGGTGTTATTATTCTTCTTTGTTCTCTTATTTTTGCAATTAATATAATGAGAGGTTATCCGATAGGGGAGTCTTTTTTATTTGCTGTGGCATTAGCAGTTGCTGCTATTCCTGAGGCTCTAAGTTCTATCGTAACTATTGTTTTGGCTATAGGTACTCAAAAAATGGCAAAGGAACATGCCATTATTCGCAAATTACATGCCGTAGAAAGCCTTGGTGGTGTTTCTGTTATTTGTTCAGATAAAACTGGAACCTTAACGCAGAACAAAATGGTAGTAAAAAGTGTTTTAATTGGGATTGATATTCTAGACGCTGACAAGCTTGATATTAACAATTTACATCATAAACAATTTCTTGAATGGATAACCTTATGTAACGATTCTGTAAATAGCAATGGACAAGAAATAGGCGACCCAACTGAATTAGCTCTTATTAATATGTCTAATAAATATGGTATAAGCGAACATGAATTAAGGAAAACAATCCCACGTATCTCAGAACTGCCTTTTGATTCTGAGAGAAAGCTGATGAGTACACTGCATAATCATACAAATGGATTCACGTTAATAACAAAGGGTGCAATTGATGTGATTCTTAGTAAAACCACCCAAATTAGTCAAAACAATAAGGTTAGATCTATTACGGCGGATGATATAAAAGATATACTTAAGATAAATCAAAGCCTGTCTCAGTCAGGGCTTAGAGTTCTTGGATTGGCTAATAAAATTATTGAAAGTTCAGCTGCTCTAACCTTTAAGGAAGAAAATGATCTTATTTTTACTGGGTTAATAGCCATGGAAGATCCTCCTCGTTTAGAATCAAAAGATGCTGTTTATGCTTGTAAACAAGCTGGTATAAAACCTGTTATGATAACTGGAGACCATAAAACTACTGCAATTGCTATAGCTCGTCAGATAGGAATACTAGAAGATGATAAAGAAGCCATTGAAGGCGTAGATCTTGATTTAATAAATGATGAAGATTTTAAGCAATTAGTAACTCAGCTATCTGTGTATGCACGTGTGTCTCCTGCTCATAAGATTAGGATTGTAAAAGCTTGGCAACAACTTGGATTTCTTGTTGCTATGACTGGGGATGGTGTTAATGATGCTCCAGCGCTTAAACAAGCTGATATTGGAATTTCAATGGGTAAAGTAGGGACAGAAGTTGCTAAAGAGTCTTCTGATATGATTTTAACTGATGACAATTTTGCAACAATTGTAAAAGCTATATCAAATGGACGAAGCATCTATACAAATATAAAACATTCAATTTTCTTTTTACTTTCAGGTAATATGGCAGGGATACTAGCGGTTATTTACACTTCGATATTAGCTCTTCCGCTTCCTTTTACAGCAGTGCATCTTTTGTTCATAAATTTACTTACCGATTCAATGCCAGCAATAGCCTTGGGTTTAGAATCTCCAAATACATCTGCAATGGAGGAATCTCCTAGAGATGTTAAAGAATCAATACTTACTGGACGATTTGTTTTTGAAACATTTTTGCAGGGAGCTATTATTGCTGTTTCAACTTTAGCTGCTTATTATCATGGATTAGCAGTTTCAGGTGTTAGCTTAGGTTGCACGATGGCCTTTTCTACTTTAACTCTTAGTAGATTAATTCATGGTTTTAATTGTAGATCAAATTATCCTTTACACAAAATAGGTTTTTTTACTAATAAATATCAATGGTTAGCAATGATAATAGGTACGTCTCTTTTGCTTTTAGTTTTATTATATCCGCCGTTACAACTAATATTTAAGGTTAGTCAGGATATTCCTAATCATTTATTAGAAGTTTTTGGTGCTTCATTGCTTCCGCTTATTATTATCCAAGGCTATAAAACACTTTATGATTTTAAGCCTTTTAATATTAAATTTTCTATTTGAAATTAATTTGTAAAATTGTTTAGATTATAAACTAGAGCAACTAATGTCACTCCAGTTTATAGTTTGAATTTTATCCGATAGCTTTACTACCAGTTTCTCCAGTTCTTATACGAATTGTTTCCTCTAGGTCAAATACGAAGATTTTACCATCTCCGACCTCACCAGTTTTAGCTCCTGACTGAATTGCTTTAAGAGTAGGTTCTACAAAAGAATCATTAACTGCTATTTCTAGCTTAATTTTTCTAAGCAGGTTACCACTTTCTTTGTTTCCTCTATAAAACTCAGTTGTGCCCATTTGACGTCCATGTCCTAGTACTTCACTAACTGTCATAAGGAACACGTCTGCATCATACAAAGCCTGTTTAACTTCTTCCAATCGATGTGGCTGAATAACTGCGATAATGTATTTCATAATAGGCTCCTTTCTTATTCTAATAATGTGTAAGCACGTTCATTGTGCTGACTAACATCAAGACCAATTGCTTCATCTTTTTCGTTAACACGCATACCAACTGTCAGGTCGATTACTTTGTAAATAACTATGGTTACAATTAATGAGTAAACGATACTAACACCAACAGCTATTAACTGAATACGTAGCTGATCTGGGTTGCCATAGAAGAATCCTTTGTAAGCACTCTGAATAACCGGTGTTGCAAATAATCCAGTAGCAATAGCTCCCCAAATACCACCGATGCCATGAACACCAAAAGCATCTAACGCATCGTCATACTTAAAGAAATTCTTAACAACCATTACAAAGAAGTAACAAAATACACTCACTAAGGCACCAATTATAAGTGCACCAGTTATGTCAACGAAGCCAGCGGCTGGTGTAATTGCAACAAGTCCAGCAACAGCACCTGTAGCAATGCCAAGCATAGTAGGCTTGCGGTGGAATAACCAATCAAGTGCACCCCAAGCTAATGCAGCCATTGAAGCAGCAATATGAGTAACAACGAAAGCACTAGCAGCCAAACCATCAGCAGCTAACCCGCTACCTGCGTTAAATCCAAACCAACCAAACCACAATAGGGCAGCACCCATCATTGTAAATACTAAGTTATGTGGTGGGGTAGACTTTAAGTACTTACGGCGACCTATCATAATAGCAACAACAAGAGATGCAATTCCAGCAGTAATATGAACAACTGTTCCACCAGCGAAATCCAACGCACCCATTTTAAACAACCAGCCATTTGCTGACCAAACCATGTGAGCTACTGGTGAATATACAAGTAGTGACCATGCGATAGTAAATAGCATAAAAGCTGAGAACTTCATACGTTCAGCAAATGCTCCAATAATAAGTGCTGGAGTAATTACAGCAAACATACACTGAAAGATCATAAAGACTAAGTGAGGTATGCGAGCTGTAGCCTGTGAAATATAGTATGGACTAGGCTCCATTCCGACGTTTTTCAAAAATGCCCAATCAAGACCACCAATAAACCCAGCTAAAGCGCCGTGTCCTGGACCAAAGGCTAAACTGTAACCAACAGTAACCCATATAATACTTACAAGAGCAAGCGTCACCATAGACTGCATTAAAATACTTAAGATATTACGACGTTTAACTAAACCACCATAAAATAGTCCAAGCCCTGGTGCAGTCATCAATAGAACAAGAGCAGAACACATTAACATCCAAGCTGTATTTCCAAAATCAACATAAGGAGCAACAGCAGCAACAACCGGTTCCATAAAAATCACCGTCCTTCAAATTAAAAATATATAATTACTGTTAACTTAACAATATTAGCTATTCTATCAAGCTAAATCTATATATATTCTGTTAACTTGTAATATATTAATTGTTATTTTATTAAATATATTTCATTTGTCAACTAAATATTTAACAGTATTGCAATAATATACATAATTAACTAATCAATTATGCATATTGTAGTAAATTATCGAATGTAATTTGCAATAATTGCAGTTAAAATAGATTATTAGCTTGATAATTGTAAATATTAAGTTAATTAAATTGGAAATCTAATAGAAAAATTTAGATGACTTAGATAATACGCGTATATTCTAATAGGTATTTATTGAAATGATTATTTCGTTATCTATAATAGTGTGGAATCTGACTGGAGAGACACATTAGTATATAATAGTAATATATATGGTATTGTTAATAAAAACACTGCTTGGTATAATTCTTTGAATTCATAATTAAAAACGGGAGGAAAAATAATGAAAAAATTGAGAAATTGGATTGCGTTTGGTTTAACATTCTGGTGTTCAGGAGGTTTATTCGCAAGTGAGGCGGATTTAGTGCTACCTGATTTAAGATCAGTATCATATTTTGGAGGAATTAACGGTCATGACCTTTTAGCATGGGGAATGCTTATCTGTGTAGCTGGACTACTATTCGGCTTAGTTCAATATCTTCAAATTAAAAAGATTAAAGTTCATAAATCAATGGCAGATGTTTCTGAATTAATTTATGAAACATGTAAAACATATCTTATAACACAAGGTAAATTCATTATAATATTAGAAATCCTAATTGGTATAATTATTGTCGTTTATTTTGCTGGATTGCGTGGATTTGCTACTTACAAAGTTGGCATGATTTTAATATGCAGTGTTATAGGTATTCTTGGTAGTTATGGAGTTGCTTGGTTCGGCATGAGAATAAACACTCTTGCTAATTCACGTTCCGCATTTCTTAGTTTAAAAGGTAAACCATTTCCAACATTTGAGATACCACTAAAATCAGGCATGAGTATTGGTATGTTACTAATTTCAGTAGAACTATTAGTAATGTTAGTTATTTTACTTTTTATTGCACCTGACCTTGCTGGTCCTTGTTTCATCGGTTTTGCTATTGGTGAATCATTAGGTGCTTCTGTATTACGTATCGCTGGTGGAATTTTCACTAAGATTGCTGATATTGGTTCAGACTTAATGAAAATCGTTTTTAATATTAAAGAAGATGATGCTCGTAATCCTGGAGTTATTGCTGACTGTGTTGGAGACAACGCAGGCGATTCAGTTGGTCCTACTGCTGATGGTTTTGAAACATATGGAGTAACTGGAGTTGCATTAATATCCTTTATTCTATTAGCTATTCATGAGCCTATCATGCAAGCTCAATTACTGGTTTGGATTTTCGTAATGCGTTTAGCAATGATTATTGCTAGTGGACTATCTTATTTTGCTAATAGTATTTTTGCAAAAATGCTTTATGCCAAAAAAGATAAAATGAATTTTGAAGCACCATTAACAAGTTTAGTATGGCTTACCTCTTTAGTTTCTATTGTTCTTACATTTGTAGTATCTAAATTACTTATCAGTGGCTTAGGCGACGGAACATTGTGGTGGAAGCTCTCTATTATTATTAGTTGTGGTACTATTGCTGGTGCAATTATTCCAGAATTAGTAAAGATATTCACTTCAACAGAATCAAAACATGTACGTCACGTACTGAACGCTACACGTAAAGGTGGCGCATCCTTAAATATTTTAGCTGGTTTTACTGTTGGTAACTTCAGTGCATATTGGATAGGATTAGCAATTGCTGTACTAATGGGTATTGCTTATGTTGTTGCTTTCTTTGGTGGACTTGGAGCTATTATGATTGCTCCTGCAGTATTTTCTTTCGGTCTAGTTGCCTTTGGTTTCTTGGGAATGGGTCCAGTGACAATCGCTGTAGATTCCTATGGTCCAGTAACAGATAATGCTCAGTCAGTTTTTGAATTATCCTTGATTGAACAAATCCCTGGTATCGACCAAGAATTACAAAAGGATTTTGGATTTAGTCCACAATTTGAAAAAGGAAAAGAATTCTTAGAAGCTAATGATGGATGTGGCAATACATTTAAGGCTACTGCAAAGCCAGTTCTTATTGGTACAGCAGTGGTTGGTTCTACTACCATGATTTTCTCTATTATTATGATTCTTACTCAAGGTTTAACAGTGAATATTGATAAGCTTTCCATTCTATATGCTCCATTCCTATTAGGTATAATTATGGGCGGCGCAATGATCTATTGGTTTACTGGAGCAGCAACACACGCAGTAACAAGCGGTGCTTATTATGCAGTTGATTTTATTAAACAGAATATTAAACTTGATGGAGAAACAAAGGCTTCAACTGAAGATTCTAAAAAAGTAGTTGAAATTTGTACACAATATGCACAAAAAGGAATGATTAATATTTTCCTTGCTGTATTTTTTACAACGCTTGCTTTTGCTTTCTTTAATTTCTACTACTTCATTGGTTATTTGATTTCCATCGCTGTATTTGGTTTATACCAAGCTATTTTTATGGCCAACGCTGGTGGTGCTTGGGATAACACAAAGAAACTTGTTGAAGTAGACTTAAAGCAAAAGGGTACTGAATTACATGCAGCATCTATTGTAGGTGACACTGTTGGTGATCCTTTCAAAGATACATCATCAGTAGCATTAAATCCTATTATTAAATTCAAAACATTATTTGGGTTACTTGCTATTGAGTTAGCAATTTCTGTTCAAACTCAAGTTCGTATGTCTGTGGCTGTAGTTATGTTCGCTATTGCTCTTGTTTTTATCTACAAATCTTTCTTTGATTTAAGAATTAAAGACAATTAGTTTTTAATAATTTTAGATAACGTTTTAAAAGGCCCCAGAAATGGGGCCTTTTAATTTTTTCTATAACCTTTAACAAACAAACTGATATAATAAAGATACAATGAACAATAATAATATGTTTGTGTCAGATTTCGATGGAACCTTCACTCAATATGATTTCTATGATTTAGTTACCAAAGCTTTTCCTGAAGTTTTGCAATATAATGACTGGACTCACTATGAAGAAGGCAAAATAACCCATTTTGAAGCATTAAGAAGGATTTTCTCACGCCTTAGAAGTCCAGAACATACAATTATCGATATTATAAATAAAATGACTATTACCTCTAACCTTACTAACGATATAAATACTTTAAATACTAATGGGTGGAATCTTGTAGTTGCCTCGGCAGGTTGTGATTGGTATATCAAAAAACTTCTAGGTTCTAATCTAGATAAACTTACTCTTTATGCTAATCCCGGAACTTATTCATCTGAAAGCGGGTTATCGATGACAAGAGCTGATATAGGAGTATTTTCCTCAGATAATTTAGGTGTGAATAAACTAGCCATAGTAGAAGATGCTATGAAACGTTATCATCAAGTTGCCTTTGCTGGTGATGGTAGACCAGATTTAGAACCTGTATTAATAGTGCCTTCAGACAAACGATTTGCCAAAGGATGGCTTGCTCAAAAACTAGATAGCCTTAATGAGGCATATGTTCCATTTTCAGATTGGTCGGAGATTATTCCGTACCTAATAAAGGAGTAATAATGATTCGTTCAACACAAATCTCTATCCCTACCTTAGTTCGTATTAAACCAGGAACTTTAGATCGTCTAGGAGAATATGCATCTCGTATAAATTGTGATTCTATAATTTTACTTACTAGTGCTGGGTTAAGCTTAGATACACTTAATAGAGTTCGTAATTCGTTTGCACTTTCGAAGATTAAAATTGTAAAAGAAATTGCCATTAATAGTTCAAGTGCAGAGCAAGCTTTACAAATCTTTAAAGATTTACCTAACGGTATAAAAGCTATTTTTGGGGTAGGGGGAGGAAAAGCACTCGATGTAGCTAAGTATGTTTCTTTTCTTTCGCGCATCCCATATGTTGCTGTGCCAACTGCATTATCTAATGACGGATTCTGCAGCCCTCAGTCAAGCTTAGAAGTTGACGGTAAACGAAAATCTTTACCAGCAACAATGCCATATGGAGTAGTTATTGATACTGAAGTTTGTTTGCAAGCACCAAATTTTCTTTGGTGGTCTGGAATTGGCGACCTTTCTTCTAAAATAACAGCTGTATATGATTGGAAGCTTGCCTATCACAAACAAGGTACACAAGTAGATGACTTTGCTGCCTTATTATCAGATGCAACTGTCTTTCAACTAATGTCAAAAACAGCTAAAGATTTAGAAAGCATTCAGCTATTAGGAACAGCTCTTATGTTAAACGGTATTGCTATGGAAATCTGTGGTTCTTCTAGACCAGCGAGTGGAAGTGAACATCTTCTTTCTCATTCCCTCGATATAATCAGCCCCAATCCTCGCCTACATGGCTTACAAGTTGGTGTTGCAACCTATATTATGAGTATTTTGCAACAACAGGGGACTGAAAACATCAACAGAATCTTCCAATCAACTGGTTTCTGGCATGCATTTGATGAAGAACCACTACTCAAAAGTGAGTGGATTAGCGCCTTTGAGATGGCTCCAACTATTAAAGATAACTTCTATACCATCCTATCAGAAAAAGATTTTTCATCAGACTTTAAAACACTGTTGGAAACAGATCCTAACTTAATCCATATTTTCCGTTAACTCAAAATAATTAATCTATTAAATATTATTTTGTTATCGAATAAAGAGACAATAATCGTTATAATATAACTATTGTTATTGCTTTAACTACTGAAAGGATAAATATATGTTGAAATTCATTAATACTAGAAGAAGTGTTAGAAAATGGTTAGATAAACCTGTCAATAATCAAGATGTACAAGACATTATTGAGGCTGGGATGAATGCACCTTCTGCTGGAAACGAGCAAGCTTGGCAAATGATTCTATTAACAGATAAAGATATTTTAAATACAATTTCTGAATTTAATCAGAATATTTCCATAATTAAAAATGCAGCCGTAGCTATAATGGTGTGTGGTGACCTTCAAGCTCAAAAATATCAAGGATATTATGTTCACGATTGTTCTGCTGCTACAGAAAATATGTTACTAGCTATTCATGCCAAAGGTCTTGGAGGTTTCTGGGG
>JBAXBT010000043.1:0-8826 GCA_037141875.1 Candidatus Riflemargulisbacteria bacterium | reverse complement strand
TACGCTCTGCTTCATCTGGTATGCCTACTTCTGCGCCAACCAATAAGCTTAGCTGATCTGCTAGTGCTTGCTGTTTAGAAGTTAGTTCATTTTGTCTTAAGTCATACTGCTTTAAGGTTAATGCCAGACTTAGTTCATCAATCTCAAGTGCCAAGCCAGATTTAACTAGTGCCTGCAAATTCTTATACTGCAAAGACATTCGGTCTTTGCTTTTCGCAAGAATCTTCTTTTGGAGAGCAACTCCTTGAAGTTCCCTCCATGTTTCCACCACCTGAAACGCTATTTGTTTTGCTTTTTTACTAGCTTGTAAGCTAGTAATCTCTTTTCTTAGTAAGGCTATCTTTGTTTGTGATTCCTTCCCAAACCCATTAAATAATAAATATTTTAAGTTAATAGCAGTATCATAATTATTGTTCTGGCCTAATTTCATAGTAGTTGGTGGTATAACAACCGAAGGCACTTCGCTCTGGTATTTGTAGCTCGCCTCAAAAGATAACATTGGTAATTGTTTGCTAATAATCTGTGACAAATCTTCTGCTGACTGCTTATCAATAGCTTTTACAGCCAAAATCTCACAATTATTTTGCTGAGCCAACTGCAGTGCTTCCTTTAAGGTGACGCCTAGCCCTAATCCCATGAGAAATAATAGAATCAACAAATATCTCATATAATAAGTTTAACCTTAAATATTTCTAATGTCATCTGAATGCAAGACTTAACCTGCACATCGGCTAAGACCTTTATTTGTGGTCAACCTCAAATTCACAAAAGACAGGCAAATGGTCAGAAAAAACAGCTTCCGCACAAACTTTAAAATCTTTAACTTGAATCTGAGGGCTATGAAGTATAAAATCCAACTGTTTCTTTGGATTCTTGCTCGGATAAGTAAACTCCTTTTTTGTATTCATATTCATTAAACCAGTTGCTGCCAAAAATAACTCTAACTCCCGTTCACCCAAAAACATGTTGAAATCACCAGCAACTATTACAGGCTTATTAACTTGCTTAATTAACTTAAAAAGACTATTTAGTTGCCACTGCCTAGTTCTATAGGACAAGGCCAAATGTAACAAAAAAACTACAACATCTTCCATTTCTAGTTCAATTACCAGTCGTTTAACGCCTTTATCAAAGAAGTGTATCTTAGAATCTGTCATGTTCTGTTTGGTTATAACAGCGTTGCCCTGTCTACTCATAAAAGGGATAAAGCCTGTTCTTGAGCCATCCCGATACTTGGAATTATAGTTAAACCTATAACCTAGTTTCTGGGCAATAAATTCTGCCTGATTTTCTCCATAGTGACGATATGAACCACCATCTACCTCTATTAATCCAACTATATCAGGGCTAATCTTACTTATAAAATCCGCAATCTTTTCAATATTAATCCTCGTGTGTCTTAAAAACCCACTAAAAGGAAACGGTGCATGGAACTTCCAGCCACGGCCTGTGCCATAACGAATATTATAAATTAACAACTTATAGTTCATATTGTAATTATTATAATCTTATTTAAGAAGAATAGTACCAACCATTATCTTTACACATAAATCTTCGGGAATATTTAATTTATCTTACGATAAATATAATGAATAATAAAAGTTGAAGGTGAAAAATTTTGTATAAAATAATTGCACAAAACTTACCAAAATTCCCATCTGCGGTTATGATTCAACCATCAAGTGAAACAACGTCCAACTTATCTTCCATCGACGATTCAACTTTTCTTTTAGAATCTTTTGTTCCACAGAAAGATTCAATTATGCTTGGCCGCTTAAATGAATGGTTTTATCGTTTCTACGCGACCAAAGCTTTTGACCAAGTTTTTGACACTTCTGCCAGCAGAGGAGCGCCAATTGTACGACTTGAAGCGGAAAGATTTGTCAGACAATTAGAACAAATGGACCAACACCACAAACTACCTAACGAGATTATTGTTTACGAAATTGGATGTGGGAATGGTAGATTTGCCAGTGATTATCTAGCATCGATTGAAGAACTGAGACCAGATTTCTATAAAAAAATTCGATATAGTTTTTGCGATTTCTCGCTAACTATACTAGAAGAAATAAAACAATCAGAAAGAATGAGAACTCATCTTAATAATGTAGAGTTTATTCACATGGATGCCACAAAACCACTACCTTTCAAAAAACAAGCACTTTTGATTCGTTGCAATGAACTCTTAGATGATTTAGATCAAATGCAAATAATTTATAAACAAGGGAAAGACTTCTATCAAGCAATGGTAGAAACACGAATCAACCCAAAGGCACACTTTGTCACAAAAAATGGAGAAGCTTTACCAACTAAGCTTGTCTCAAGCTGGCTAAAAACAAACAGCACCCAGCTCTCCGAACTTGACCCATCTTTTGTAGAACAAATCAATATCAAGCTACAACGTATAAAAATTGCAAATATAAACAACTACCCCTACGGCAAGCTAATTCAAGCTAGCTATGCAAATATTGCTAATGCAGAAATCCCTCTGAACATAGGTGCTTTTGATTTTACAGCTAGAGTAGTACAACATTTAGTTCCTGATTATGGACAACTTGTTATCTATGATTACGGCATATATTCCGATTCTCTTGAAGATGAAAACTCCATAAGAACTTATGGTGGACAACCAACCTTAAATGTTAATTTTTTCCTTTTAGAAAAGCTTATTGCTAACTTACAAAAGGAATATTTTTGTGAAGTTAAAAAGAAATCAGATATACCTTTACCAAACGGCCTTGAAAATGTTTTAACAACAAACCGTTCTTTCTATAGACTTCAAGTAATTGCTCCGCCTCAGCTATAAGGGCAATAACCTTACAAAACTCTATCCCTTTTAAGTGCGCATAAATATTTTTCTGCCAACCTACAATTAGCTACACTGGTACGTTTTATTTCTCTTTGAATCTCTGATATACTATTATGTGTACTAAATATCAAGCTACATTGTTTTAATGTGTCTTTTTTCAGAAATAATCAGTAATAATTTATTCTATTAGGAGAT
Organism: Candidatus Riflemargulisbacteria bacterium; assembly: GCA_037141875.1. GTDB lineage: Bacteria > Margulisbacteria > Riflemargulisbacteria > GWF2-35-9 > DYQY01 > DYQY01. Next base: position 5,822 of record JBAXBT010000043.1, on the reverse strand, counting down.
AAAATGATTGATTCTAATCAAGATAAAGAATTCTTGGTTAATGGTAAATATGGTATCACTGATTTAGTTGACATAAATCAGCTACGAGAGCTTTTTGAAAAGTTTACCGAAGCCACTGGTTTTACCATCGGATTTTTGGATCACCCTAAAATGAATATATTAATCTCCTCTGGATGGCGCGATATTTGTACTAAATTTCATAGAGGCTGTCCTGCAGGTGAAGCAATTTGCTTAAAAAGCAATTTACACTTACTAAACCAACTTTATACCCCTGGTAAATTAATTATAGAGGCTTGCGAACATGGTCTGGTAGATTGTGGTATGCCCATTATTATTGAGGGCAAGCATATTGCGAGTCTTGCAACTGGGCAATTGTTGCTTAATAAACCAGCAAACAAAAAATGGTTTAAAAATCACGCAAAATCTCTTGGTTTTAATAAAAAAGAATATATGCAGGCATTACAGAAAATCCCAGTTGTTAATGAAACTCAACTTAAAACCATAACCTCATTTTTAGGCAATATGGCTCAGGTAATTTCCGAAATGGGCTATACCCGCATGATGGTTATAGAGGAAGCAAAACTTATGGAAGTTGAGATTGCAGAACGTAAAAACGCAGAAAAAGCATTAATAATATTTCAAAGTGCGGTGGATAGCTCAACTGATGCTATCGGATTTGCAACGCCTGAAGGCAAACATTTCTATCAAAATAAAACCTTTGATGATTTGTTTGGGGAAATTGGTAGTGATCCCCTTCAAAATGTATACATTGATAAAAAACTTGGAAAAGAAATTTTTGACACTCTAAAGCAGGCTGGCAAACAGTGGATAGGCGAGATTCAACTTCTTGGCAAAGATGGATCTGTTATCCCTGTTTTATTGAAAGGGTTTTCTATAACTGATAAAAACGGTGAAGTTGCTACTATGGTTGGTGTGCATACAGACCTAAGAGAACAAAAGAAAGCTGAAGAAGAAAAGATATCTCTTGAGAAAAAATTAAGACAAACCCAAAAAATGGAAACTATAGGACAACTTGCTGGTGGAATCGCACACGACTTTAACAATATGTTAACTGGCATTATGGGTGGAGCTGATTTTTTAGCGGCTAAGCTTGATGGTAACGAAGAACTAATAAAAATTGTTAAAATTATCCTTAATTCAAGTGCTCGAGCAAGTGAACTAACCCAAAAATTATTAGTTGTGTCACGTAAAGCTGACTATACCTATGAAGCCTGCCATCTGCATGAACTACTTAATGAGGTGTTGGATATTTTAAATCGGAGCATCGAAAAAAATATTGTTATTAGTGTAGAGCAAAATGCTGATAATGATGTCATAAAAGGCGATGTTACGCTTCTTCAGAACTTAATTGTAAACCTAGCCTTAAATGCACGTGATTCAATGCCAAAAGGTGGCAAAATAAAATTTGTTTCTCGCAAAAAATATTGTGATGATATCTATTGCGAAAACTCCTCTTTTAATCTTGCCCCAGGTAATTATTTTGAATTAGAAATCACTGATACTGGGTGTGGTATCCCAAAGAATATTCAAGAACATATTTATGATCCCTTTTTTACAACAAAAGAAAGGGGCAAGGGAACGGGATTAGGTCTTTCAACAGTCTACAACGTGATAGTTGAACATAAAGGAGAAATATCAATGTACAGCGAAGAAGGGATAGGCACCACTTTTAAAATAAGTTTCCCTCTTATTAATGCCTTACCAGAAATAAAGGGACTTGATGAAGAAAATCTTAATCCAGCGACTTTTTCAGGACATGCTCTGATTGTTGACGATGAAGAGCTTGTCTTAACGGTTGGCGCATTAATATTACAATCTCTTGGACTTAGCGTTGAATGCGCAAGCAATGGCACTTCTGCTATTGAGCAATTTAAAAAAGACAGTGATCGTTTTAATTTCATAGTTCTGGACCTAATAATGCCAGGGAAAAGTGGAGAAGAGACCTTACATGAATTACGTTCCATTTCTAAAACAATTCCAGTCATTATATCCTCTGGTTTTAGTTTTGATACCTGTAAAGATACCTTGCTCAAAGATAGTAACTGCAGATTTTTACAAAAACCTTATACTCAAAATGATCTTACCTTTATTCTAAAAGAATTATTAGGATAGAAACCTACTCTTGAATAAACTCTACTTCGATCCCATTCGGGTCTTTTATAAAAAACATCTTGGGTCCGTGAGGCATATTTAACATATTACGAGTAATAGTTACTCCCTTATCTTGCATCTTTTGGAAAACAGAACTAATATCTAGCACCTTTATCCCTATTGAAACATTATAATTACCCTGAACACCTTGCTTCATTATTTTATTTTCAATAAGTTCTATCTGCCCAGTTCCTTCCCCTTGCAAAAACACAATACGCATAAAATCTGTTGGACAAAAGTCACGTACGACTTTTAGACCTAATGTATCTCGATAAAAAAAAAGCGACTCTGTAATATCGAGAAGATTGATAGTAAAAAAATTGATATTCATAGCCAAAATTGTAGCATAATTTATAGGGAAGTTCGAATCTAGTTTGGTGGACAGAGCTGGATTCGAACCAACGTACGGTTACCCGAGCAGATTTACAGTCTGCCGCCTTTAGCCACTCGGCCATCTGTCCACAAACGCAAAGGTAATTATATGAAAGATGACAGCATTAGGCAAGTTGATTTCTGCTTAACTTTTTATAAAACTTGATATGCGTTATGCGTTCAAGGTATACTTACTTTAAATTAAACCAAAATTAAGGATAATATTAGATGGCTGAAAAAATTAAAGAAAAAAAATTAAAGAAAAAAAAGCCAACTGAAAAACACGACCGCATTGAACTTACCCCTGAAGAAATAAAAAAAAGCAGAAAAAAGTCACTTATTCTTTACTCTATTGTTATAGCAATTGTTGGCTTAAGTTGTGCCTTCATGTATTCCTTTCTAGTTAATTACATAAGCGCCATACCCGATGTGGTCGTCCCCAATGTTATCGGACTTACTAAAAATGATGCCGTTTTTGTTTTAAAACAAAGCAAATTAGAGCCTTTTGCTGGCGGCAGTCGTTTCTCGCAAGAAGCAACTCCAGACATCGTTTTAGGAACCGACCCTGAGCCTGGCAGAAAAGTAAAAGCCGGACGAAAAATTAGATACATTATAAACAGTGGACAAGAAGAAATAGTCTTACCAGAAATGAAAGGACTATTCATTGATGAGGCTAAAGAGCTGATGTCGAATCATAATATTATTATTGAGCAATCACGTGAAGAATTCTCTATTGAAAACAGAGAAGGAACCATTATTGCAACAAACCCTCCTGCAGGTGAGACTGTACAACGCAACAGTACCGTCAATGTTGTTATCTCTAAAGGGTATCCTATAGAAATATCATTTGATAAAATCTCAGACGGCAATAATAAAGCCTCCGTTAAGATATCACTTCAGATACCTATAAATAAAGACGATGAAACTAAAAAAACAAACGTTAAGATAGTCTCTGTATTAACTAACTCTCAAAAAACTCTATATAACGAAGACATCTCATCTGGCAAAGAATTAAACTTTGATTTCGAAGAACTACTAGGAAACAGGATAGACATTTTCTTCAATGATATTCTTGCAAAAACAAGGGTTGTTGTTTTCTAAACAATGACAACTGCGGGTATTATCTGTAAAGTTCACAATAATATCTATACGCTATTAGACAAAACCTCAAAACAAGAGTTACTTGCTTATAAAAAAAAATCCATAGATAATCCTACGGTTGGAGATAACGTAGAATATTCCCCTGATTCACAAGGGAATTTAATTACAAAAATAAAGCCTAGAAAAAACTTAATCAAAAAACCTCTCCTTGCGAACATAGACCTCATTCTCTTTGTTGTAGCTATCGCTGACCCAGATTATTCCTTTTATGTCATAGATAGTTTCCTTAGCTATTACAACCACTTAGATGTTTCTCCTGTTATACTTTTTAACAAAAAAGACCTGTCTTCTAATGCAACCAAAAACAAACTAAATAGATATGTAGAACTCGGATATGAGTGCTATTTTCTCAACGCCCTTGCGCTTGAACCAGAAGAAAAAGAATCAATCTTTAAATTAATAAACAATAAAACCATAGCATTTGCTGGAAATTCTGGAGTAGGGAAATCTACCTTAATTAATCAACTTTTTGGCAAAGATTTTATTAAAACAGGTGCTATTTCAGAAAAATCAAAAAAAGGAAAACAAACTACCACACAAACAGTTCTTTACTACCACAAAGAACATAACTGCTTCTTGGCCGACACTCCTGGCTACTCCATGATAGACCTTGTTACCCTAAAAGATGCTAACGTCGACCAATTATTTCCAGAGATAGAAAAACTACAAGGACAATGTAGGTTTGATAATTGCAAGCATTTAACTGAACCAGGTTGCGCAATTAAGCAAGCGCTGGAAATAGGAAACATCCTTCCTTCAAGATACGATTCCTACTTAAAGCTAATTGCTGAATTAAAAAAACTTAAGCCTAAATATTGAATGTGATTTTTTCAACCAAATGAACCATTGAACGAATGAGCCATTGAACTGTATAATTTATTTATGACATTAATCGCTCCTTCCATTCTTTCAGCAGACTTCAATAACTTAGAAAAAAACATACGAATAATTGATGAAGCTGGTGCTGACTACGTCCACATTGATGTTATGGACGGTCAGTTTGTGCCAAATATCACAATCGGACCTGTAGTTATTAAAAATCTAAAAAAAATAACTAACCTAACACTTGATGTTCACTTAATGATCGTTAAACCAGAAAACTTTATCGAAGACTTCCGCAATGCAGGCGCCGACATCATTACCGTACACTATGAAGCAAGCAATCACCTAGACAGACTCATTCACCAGATAAAAGCAACTGGCGCCAAGGCTGGCGTATCTATTAACCCAGCAACTCCGATTGAAAACATATTCCCAATCCTTGGAATTGTGGATATTGTGCTAATAATGTCTGTAAATCCAGGATTTGGTGGTCAAAAGTTTATCCATTATACTCTTGAAAAAGTAAAAAAACTTAAAAACAAAATCAACTCTCTTGGACTAACAACCATGATAGAAATTGATGGTGGCGTTACTTTAGACAACGCAAAAGAAATAACTAGTGCAGGAGTAGATATCTTAGTAGCAGGCTCAACCGTCTTCAACAGCAAAAATATTCCTGAAACTATCTCTCTTTTAAAAAATGCCTAACAATCCTGACAAGAATATTGATATCAAATTTATGAAAAAAGCTTTATCACTAGCATTAAAAGGTGCTGGATATGTGTCTCCTAACCCAATGGTTGGAGCTGTTTTAGTAAAAGATAATAAAATCATTACCACTGGATATCACCAAAAATATGGTGAATCTCATGCTGAAAGAATAGCGCTTGATAAAGCTGGTTCACTAGCTAAAGACTCTACTCTATATGTAACTTTAGAGCCATGTTGCCATCATGGAAAAACACCACCATGCACAGATGCAATAATCGACGCTGGTGTTAAACGAGTTGTTATTGCCATGAGAGACCCTAACCCACTAGTCTCTGAATCCGAAAACATCCTAAAGTCCTCAAACATAGATGTTGTTTATGGAATCCTTGAACAAGAAGCTAGAAATCTTAACCAACAATTTATTAAAAACATTAAATATCATCGTCCTTATGTAACCTTGAAACTAGCAACAACACTCGACGGCAAAATTGCTGACAGGTTCTATAACAGCAAGTGGCTAACTAATGAAAAGAGTCGTGAGTACGTACACCAACTCAGGTTTGAGCATGATGCCATTCTTGTAG
>JBAXBT010000042.1:0-8937 GCA_037141875.1 Candidatus Riflemargulisbacteria bacterium | reverse complement strand
GTCATAATAGAAGGTACGGAATGTGTTAGCAAGTCCTATCCTGAGTTCTTTGAAGATCTTAAAGACATAGGAGGTAATGTGGAATGAACTCTTTTGGAAAACAACTTAGAATTAGTATTTTTGGAGAGTCACACGGTCCAGTAGTTGGTTGTGTTATAGACGGATGTCCAGTAGGCATCGAACTTGCAGTTGAGGATTTGTTAACAGATCTTGCTAGAAGGAAGAGTGGCGCCAAAGGGACAACTCCTAGGCAAGAAGATGATATTCCGGAGATTCTAAGTGGTGTTTTTCAAGGCAAAACAACAGGTGCTCCTTTAACAATTCAATTTAAAAATAATAATATTAAATCCAAGGATTATTCTCAATTTGTTGATATTCCTAGACCAGGTCATGCGGATTTTGTAGCACAAAATAAATATGGTGGATTTCAGGATCCACGTGGTGGCGGTCATTTTTCCGGTAGACTTACTTTAGCCTTAGTTGCTGCTGGAGTCGTTGCTAAGAAGCTTATTTCAGAGATTACGATAAAGGCAGATTTGATTTCCTTAGGTGGTTGTTCTGATATTGAATGTTCCCTTCAAAAGGCAATTGAAAGTAGTGATTCCATAGGTGGGGTAATTGAATGTAAGGCAGATGGATTACCTGTCGGTTTAGGTGAGCCTTTCTTTGATTCGGTAGAGTCACTTTTAGCGCATATTGTTTTTTCTATACCTGGTATCAAAGGTATAGAGTTTGGTAATGGATTTAATGCTGCTGAGTTAAGTGGCAGTGTAAATAATGATGTGATAATCAACAAACAGGGACATACCGATACAAATAATTGTGGTGGCATTAATGGTGGGATAACTAATGGTAACCAGCTATTATTTAGAGTTGCTGTAAAGCCTACTGCTAGCATTTCCTTACCACAGATGACTTTTAATTTTGCAAAAGGTATAATTGATGAGCTAAAAATCGAGGGTAGACACGACCTTGCTTTTGTCCTAAGGGTTCCAGTAGTGGTAGAGGCAGTAACAGCAATAGTATTAGCAGACCTGAAAATAATAAATAAAAAATAGCAAAGTGCTTTAAGCTTTTAGCTTCAGGCATTTAGCAAAAAAAAGGAGTAAGCAATGGACTTAAAAGACATCAGAAAAAAAATAGACCTAATAGACTCACAGATACTGAAACTAATTAATGATAGAACAGAATATGCTTTAGTTTCTAAGAAATTTAAGAAAGAAATTAAAGATGAGGAAAGAGAAAAACAGATTCTAGAAAGGATAACTAAAAAGTCGTCTAGTCTTATAAATAAAAACAGTATTCTTAAGATTTATGAGCTTATTTTAAAAGATAGTAAATTTTTCCAAGAAGAAGATTATAAGCTTATTGGTTTCCAAGGCGCACATGGTGCATACAGTGAAGTAGCTGCTAGAGCGTGGGATGAGAAGTTTGTTCCAATTCCTTGTGTAACTTTTGCTGAGATATTTCAAGGAGTGGAAGATGGGTCCTTTGATTATGGGATTATTCCTGTTGAGAATACGCTTGGTGGTGTTTTAGGTGATGTTAATCAATTGCTTATTAATACAAATCTTAAGGTGGTTGGTGCTGTGGATCTTGATATTCATCATTGTTTATTAGCGCTTCCAGAAGCAGATCATCGCGAGATAAGAGAAGTTTATTCTCATTCACAAGCACTCTCTCAATGTAAGCATTTTCTTGAAAGAAGTAAACTTCATGGTGTTACCTATTATGATACAGCTGGTTCAGCTAAGTTTATTTCAGAAGAGCAGAAGAAATTCACAGCAGCTATTGCTAGTAGATTCTGTGGTGAGTTATATGACCTAGATGTACTTAAGGAAAATATCGAAGATATTTCTTCTAATAAGACTAGATTTTTAGTTGTCGCAAAAGAAGAATCAAAGGAAAAGGGGACTAAGTGTTCTATAATTTTTTCTACTATTCATAAAGCAGGAACTCTTTTTCATGTGTTGGAACTTTTTGCTAAGAATAATATTAATCTAAGCAGGATTGAATCTGTACCTGGTAAACCAGGCGACTACGTTTTCTTTTTGGATTTTGAAGGTTCTTCAACTGATGAAAAGATAGTTAAGGTTCTTAAGGAACTTGAACCAATGACCACTGACTTAAAGCTGATGGGTTGTTACAAAGAAAAGAAAGCGAGCTCCTAAATGAAGATAGCTATAATTGGTGCAGGTAAAATGGGGTCATGGTTTGCTCAGCTAATGGCTGAGACAAATGATACAGCACTTTATAGCAGAAGTGCTGATAAACTTAAGAATTTAGGTAGGGTAAAGCCTCTGGCAAATTTTGATCAATTAAAGAAGTTTGCTCCTGACCTTATGATTAATTGTGTTAGTTTACAGCATACAAAAGAAGTATTTGAACAGGTAATACCTTATCTTCCTAAAACTTGCATTCTTTCTGATATTACATCAGTTAAGAATGATTTAAATGAGTATTATCAGCTGAAAGGAATGCGTTTTGTTTCCACGCACCCTATGTTTGGTCCTACCTTTGCAGACATGAGTGCTTTAAAGGGGCAGAGTGCTATTATTATTACTGAATCAGATAAGGAAGGCAAAGATTTTTTTAGAAGTTTCTATGAAAGTTTAAATATTAATATTTATGATTATAGTTTTAAAGAACACGATGAAAGAACAGCATACTCGTTATCTACACCATTTGCTTCATCAATGGTTTTTGCAGCTTGTATGAAGAATCAGGAAGCTCCTGGTACAACCTTTAAAAAACATTTAGAAATAGCAAAGGGCTTACTTTCAGAAGATGATTTTTTGTTAGCAGAAATTATGTTCAATCCTTATACCTTAAAACAAATAGAGTTAATCAACTCAAAGTTGTCATATTTGACGCATATCATAAAAGGTAAAGACCATGAAGAAATGGAAAAGTTCCTTCAAGCCCTTAGAGATAATATTAGCTAATTAAAAAAAAATTAATTTTAGGGTGTTGTTGCAAAATATACAAAATGTCATCCTGAACTTGATTCAGGATCCAGGCATATATTAAATTTGACAATTACAAAACATTAAGTAGCTTATTAATTGAATACAGACAAATAAATAGTCCCTAATTAATGCTTATAATAGTAAACTAGCTGCTTAAATATTTAAATAAACTATCAAACTGGATCCCAAATCAAGTTTGGGATGACAAATACGAACTTTCCAACTTATTTACGAAAGAAACTGTTTGTTACGTTGGTGAGGTTTTCTTATCTGTTAAATTTAGGGTCATAAAGGTTATTAAACTAGCCAAAAAGCCTATAAGTAGACCATTAATTTCAAACGGATTTTGAAGAGTATAGCTCCATAAAGATACTCCGATAATGCCAGCAAGTGCACTTTGATAGAATTGTTTTTTAGATGATTTTATTTTAAGTATGGCAAAAATCAAAGGAACAAGCAGTATAGGTGTCCACAATATATATGAATAGAGAAGCACATCAACTATATTATTAATAAAAAGTGCTAATGCCGCAGCAATTATCCCAATAAGAACAGTAAATATTCGTGCTGTCCAAATAGAACCTATTTTTTCGCTTTCAAAAAATATAGGTTTCAAAATATCATTAGTAGTAGATACTGCAGCTGAGTTGAGAAATGAATCTGCAGAGGACAGAGTTATAGACAGAATTCCAGTTATAACGATGCCTTTAATCCCAATTGGAAGTAGAGTCATTATTATCATAGGGATAGCCTCGTTGGCCTCTGTTGAGGGAAATAGGGCGTATGCTACAAATCCTATAATTCCTGTAGTAATAAATATTATTAAAGAGAAAAAACCGTTAAGCAGCACAGCTCTTGATACTGTTTTAGGATCATCGGAAGAAAACAGCCTTTGTACATATGGTGGCAAAAGAGCATCTCCTAACATGAAGCTTAAGAATAATGAAATGAAAGCTATTACGGAGATATTTCCGAATAAATCAAAATTTTTAGTGGGTATTACGCTAACTATATTTCCCCATCCAGCTAATTCTACAACTCCAAAGTAAATGATTAGTGGTATAGAAATAATTATCATAATAAATTGGAGGAGATGAGTATACATGATAGATTTTAATCCACCTATAGTGCTATAAAGTACGATTAGTCCTGTCCCAAACAGAACACCATAAAGAATGTCTATATCAAAGAATATATTGAAGAGATATCCGATAACTGTTATTTGAACACTTAAAATAAGAGTGGAAACAATTACAGACAAGAGTCCGGTTAGGATTTTGGCAAGTTTTCCATAATGTTTTCCCATGATATCTCCAACTGTAAGGCAATCTGAATGGTACATCATCTGAGGTGCTATGAATTTGGCAATAAGTATTTCTTTAAGGCTAAAACCAAAGAGAGCAAAGATATTATAAATACCAAATAGAAATACTTTTTCAGCATTACCAATAGTTGTATCTTGATATATAAAAGTTGCAGCAATAGTAGCAAAAACGAAGAAGAAAGGCATGTTTCTCCCAGCTACGGAGAAGGTTTCCATGTCATTCCCTTTCCTTCCAGCAATAATACCTATTAATAGGATTAAGGTTAAATATGTTATTACTATTATTTGATCTATCATCTGTATCCCCCTTAGAATATTGTTCTATAAAACATATTACTTGATATTTGTAAGAATTTTCAAGTTGACTTTAGTTGACTATTCTCTTTATAATATCACAGTTCTAGCAATATGTTTTAGATACAAGGAGATGAAATGAAAGAAGGAATACACCCAAAAACTTATGAAGTGGATGCTGAATGCGTTTGCGGTGCTAAATATAAGACTTTTTCTACAAGTGACAAGGTTAGAGTAGACATTTGTGCTGCTTGTCACCCATTCTTCACTGGTCAAGAAAAAATCATTGACACTGAAGGAAGAGTAGAGAGATTCAAACGTCGTTATAACATGAAATAAACCTTTATGAAGGTAGTTATTTTAACTCATACGCCGGATTTGATATCAATAATTTATAAAGCATGTACAACTTGCGATAGTAAACGTGTACCCATTCAAATGGAGGAAGTTACTTGAAGCTAAAGTATCAACATTTAGGTTATTTTGTAGAAACAATTCCTTGCGGTGAGCATCAAATTTCATTAGAAAACAATAAAGTTCGAAAAGAAAGAGGCATATAATGGTTGCAGTAGGTGGTCAGGCTTTAATTTCAGGTGTGATGATGAAGGGAAAAGAGTATATTTCCAGAGCGGTTTATTCTCAGAATGGGAATCTAATTGTAGATAAGAAAAAGTTTGTAACGTTCAGTCAAAAGAATAAGATATTCGGATTGCCTTTTTTGAGAGGTATTTTTAATCTAATAGATATGTTTAGAATTGGGATGGATTCTCTTACACTTTCTATCAAAATAGCGATGCCAGATGAAGAGCAAATAAGCAAAAAGGAGTTTGGGATTTCCTTTTTCATTAGTAGTATGATATCTATCGGACTTTTTTTGGTCATTCCTGCGCTATTTTTTAAATATGCTTTTTCCTCATTAGGTATTCATAATATATTCCTCTTGAATCTTATGGAAGGTGGGATGAAGCTTTCTATTTTCTTTATATTTTTAGTTAGTACATTGTTTATGAAGGATATGCGTGAGATTTATCGTTATCACGGTGCTGAGCACAAAGCAGTTCATGCCTACGAAGCTAAGGTTGAATTAACGGTTGAAAATGTTAAGAAATTTTCAAACATCCATCAAAGATGTGGGACGTCTTTTATTGCGGTTTTGATACTTATTTCCGTGATTATGTTTTCTTTTTTCGGAGTTATTCCTGTATTTTATAGGGTATTACTTAAACTAGCTTTACTTCCAATAGTGGCTGGTATCGCTTATGAGGTAATTCGCTTAAGTAGTAAGATAGAAAAATTCTGGTATTTAAATATTTTTATTTGGCCAGGCTTATTTCTTCAAAAATTAACAACAGCAGAACCTGGAGAGAAAGAAATAAAGGCGGCAATAGCTGCTTTAAAGGAAGTTATATAGTGGACATAGTCTCCAAATTTAAGGATTTGGAAAGAAAATTCATCGACGTCGAAAGACAAATGACGAATCCGGAGATTGTTTCGGATGTTTCTAAATATAATGATCTAAACAAAACCAGAACAGAATTAGAAGAACCTGTAATAAAATTCCGTGAATATATTAATGTCTTAGATGGAATAGAAGATGCTGAAACGATGATTAAGGCTAATGAAGATAAAGAACTTACAGAGATGGCTAGAGAAGAGCTTTCAATACTTAAGGAAAAGAAAGAAGAGCTAGATAAGGAACTTCTTATCATGTTGATACCTAAAGACCCAAATGATAGCAATAATGCATATTTAGAAGTAAGAAGTGGCACTGGTGGTGAAGAGGCAGCGATCTTTGCAAGAGATTTGTTTGATATGTATTTTAGATATTCGCAAAGAATGGGTTGGTCAACAGAGTTAATTGATGAAAATGAAGCAGATGCTGGCGGATTAGCAAAAGTTGTATTGTTAGTTAAAGGACTAGGAGTTTATAGTAGATTGAAGTTTGAGAGTGGCATTCATCGTGTCCAGAGAGTCCCTGTAACAGAATCAAGTGGTAGATTACATACTTCTGCTGCAACAGTAGCTGTTATGCCCGAGATGATTAATACTGTAGTTAATATTGAAGCAAAAGACCTTAAAATCGATACTTACAGAGCAAGTGGTGCTGGTGGTCAGCATATTAATAAAACAGACTCAGCAGTCAGAATAACACACCTTCCTACAGGTATTGTTGTCGCTTGTCAGGAAGAAAGATCACAACATAAGAATAAAGACAAAGCTATGAGTTTACTTCAGTCTAAGATTTGGGAGGCGCAAGAAGAAGAACGTGCGTCCAAAGAGTCAGCACAAAGAAAACAAATGGTTGGGTCAGGTGATAGAAGTGAGAAGATTAGAACATATAACTATCCTCAGAATAGGGTTACAGACCATCGCATTAATTTAACTTTATATAAGCTCGATTATATTATGAACGGTGATCTTGATGAGTTGATCGATGGCTTACAAGCAGCAGATCAGTTAGAGAAACTAAAGAATATTTAATGGATGAAGTCTGGACAGTAAAGAAATTACTGGATTGGTCTGCTGGTTACTTTAAGAATAAAGGGATAGAACCTTCCAAACTTACCGCTCAATTATTGCTTTCTCATATTTTAAAACTTCCCAAATTACAATTATTCCTTCAATTTGATAGACCATTGACTTCAAAGGAGTTAGCTGATTATAAAGTGTTGCTACTTATGCGAGCTGACCATGTGCCCTTAGAATATATTATTGGTAAAACAGAGTTTATTTGCTGCCCAATTAATGTAGCTACTGGAGTACTTATTCCAAGACCTGAGACAGAAGAATTAGTTATTAAAGCTGAACAATACATTAAAAGAATGTCAGGAGTTCAAGCGATTGTTGATATCGGTACCGGTTCTGGAGTAATTGCAATTTATTTGAAGAAAAAATTTCCTGACATTAGTGTTTTTGCTACTGATATTTCATCTCAGGCATTGGAGATAGCAGCTGTGAATGCTAAAGAAAATAAAGTTGAGGTAAAGTTTGTAACTGGGTTTTTCCCTGATAAGGAATTGTTTAGTGAGCAACTCAATCTAGTTATTGTTTCCAATCCTCCCTATATTAGGACGGGGGACATTAGCACCTTGTCGCCTGAAGTTAAGGATCACGAACCTTATTTAGCATTAGATGGTGGTGATGATGGATTAAAAGTTATTAAAGAGATTCTTGTTAAGGCATTATCTCTTAAATGTCATGTTACTGTATTTATGGAAATAGGGTATGACCAGTCAGAAGATGTTAAATTCCTGTGTGAAAGCTTGATGATTTTTGATGTGACTTTTTTCGAGGACATAAATCGTGTTGAGCGAATTGCTAAAATCGACATTAACGTTAATTGATAATATTTTTCCACGTAAATGTATTATTTGCAGAAAACTTTCTAGCTTAAAAGTATGCAGCAATTGTTTGCCAAAAAAAATACAGATAACAACGTTTGGGGCTGGACTGTTTTACCTGTATAATTATGCTGACTCAGTTAAGGAATTAATACATGTTTTTAAGTTAGATAAAGATAAAAGTGTGGCGAAATTGTTTAGAGAGTCCTTAGAACTTGAGCTTTTTAGTGATTATGATTTGGTTATTCCTGTCCCTTGTCATTGGTTCAGAGTTATAAGTAGAGGGTTTTTTCATCTAAAGGAATTGTTTGGAAGTGTCCCTGGATATCAAGGGGGATTAGTTAAGCGAGTAAGGTATACGGGAGTTTTGTATAAAAAGGGTAGAAAAGAAAGAGAGAAGACCATGAAAGATGTTTTTAGCGTAACTGATCCATCAGCGATACAAGGGAAAAGTATACTTATTGTTGATGATATTTTTACTACTGGTACAACCTACAAGGAAATCAAAAAGGAATTGGAGAAATATTCTCCAGCTAAAGTGGAAGGATTATTTTTATGCAGAGCATAGCAGAGTTTATTCAGAGACAGCTAATTAAGGTGAACAAACCTTCTCAGTATATCGCTCATGAGATGAATATGGTTAGAAAGGACTGGGCAGCTGTTAAGGCAAAAGTTTGTTTAGTGTATCCTGATAGATATGAGATAGGAATGAGTAATTTAGCATTGCAGATTTTTTATGACGTAATCAACAGAAAATCAGAACATGTATTAGAACGATGTTTTTTACCTGATAGTGACATGGAAGAGCTGCTAAAGGAGAAGCAAGTTTCTTTGTTTTCTTTAGAGTCTAATAAAGCTTTGAAGGATTTTGATGCCTTGGCCTTTTCTTTTTCAACTGAGCTAAGTTTTACTAATGCTTTACTTGCCTTGGATTTGTCTTTTATTCCTTTAACTGCAAAAGAAAGACTTAAAGATGCTTTAAAATTAATAAGATTTGATAAAAAAGGCA
>JBAXBT010000041.1:0-9178 GCA_037141875.1 Candidatus Riflemargulisbacteria bacterium | reverse complement strand
ATTATAAAAATCCTTCCAAGTGAGACTTTCTATGTAAAAGTAACACCAGCTGACCTTAAAGAAATAATACAAGAACATCTAATTAAAGGTAGACCAGTTGAGAGATTGGAATACAAACCTTCTGAAGACAAAGGAAGAGTCAAAATAGAAGACATAGACTTCTATCAAAAACAATTTCGTATTGTATTAAGAAATTGTGGAGTTATCGATCCCGAAAATATTAACGAATATATTGCAAGAGATGGGTACGTGGCTTTAGAAAAAACTATCTTCGAAATGACTCCTGAAAACATAATAGATGAAATGAAAAAATCAGGCCTTAGAGGAAGAGGCGGTGCTGGCTACCCTACTTGGATGAAATGGAACCTAACAAAACAACAACAAACTGATGAGAAATATGTTGTTTGCAATGCTGACGAAGGTGACCCTGGTGCTTACATGGACAGAAGTACTCTAGAAGGAGACCCTCATTCTGTTTTAGAAGCAATGGCTATCTGTGGAAAAGCAATTGGTTCAAATAAAGGATTTATCTACATTCGAGCAGAATATCCTTTAGCCATAGAAAGATTAAAAATTGCAATTAAACAAGCAAAGGAATTAGGTCTTCTTGGAGATAATATATTAGGATCAGATTTTAGCTTTGACATTGAAATACGTTTAGGTGCTGGTGCCTTCGTTTGTGGAGAAGAAACTGCCCTTCTAAGATCAATTGAAGGAAGCAGAGGAATGCCTACACCAAGGCCACCTTTCCCCTCCGTTAAAGGATTATGGGATAAACCAACGGTTATCAATAATGTAGAAACTTGGGCTAATATCCCTGTAATACTTGTAAAAGGTGGCGAATGGTTTAGCAAAATTGGAACTGCAAACTCAAAAGGTACAAAGGTTTTTGCTCTAACAGGTAAAATCAATAATTCTGGCCTAATAGAAGTCCCTATGGGCACAACCCTTAGAGAAATAATTTATGATATCGGCGGCGGAATTATTGGTGGCAAAAAATTTAAAGCAGCTCAATCAGGAGGCCCTTCTGGAGGTGTTATTCCTGAACAATTCTTGGACACACCGATTGATTACAATAACCTTATAGCCATTGGATCCATGATGGGTTCTGGTGGTCTTATTGTAATGGATGAAGATGACTGTATAGTCGATGTAGTTAAGTTCTATCTTCAGTTTACTGTTGATGAATCTTGCGGAAAATGCGCACCATGTAGAATTGGAGGAAAACAACTTCTATCTATTTTGGAAGATATTACTTCCGGTAAAGGCACAGAACAAAGCATTACAAATCTAAAAGCTATCTCCATGGCTATGAACAATGCTTCACTTTGTGGATTAGGTCAAACTGCGAGTAATCCAGTAATGTCTACACTTAAATATTTTGAAAACGAATATCGCGAACATATAGATGGCAAAAAATGTTTGGCTGGAAAATGTAAATCACTAATGACATTTACAATTGTTACTGACAAATGTATAGGATGTACGGCTTGTGCAAGAAAATGTCCGGCTAATGCTATTATTGGTGTCGTTAAACAAAAACATGTAATTGACCAAACCAAATGTATTAAATGTGGTGCTTGTGTTACAGCTTGTAAATTTGACGCTGTTATCAAAGTATAAGGAGAAACAAATGACTGAAAAGATGATAAAAATCAAAATAAATGAAACAGAAGTAGAAATACCAGAGGGAACATCCATACTTAATGCAGCAAAAAAGGCAGGGATAAAAATACCAACCCTTTGTTACCATGAAGATCTTCTCCCAACTGCCTCCTGTGGCCTTTGTATAGTGAAGATAAAAGGAATGAATAAAAAAGTAAGAGCATGTGCTACTGCCGCAGAAAACGGACAGGAAATAATCACACATGATTCTGAACTATATAATATTCGTAAAATAGTTCTAGAACTTATTCTTTCTAACCACCCTAATGAGTGTTTAACATGTCAAAGAAATGGGAACTGTGAACTACAAACGCTTTCTAAAGAATTTGGAATAAGAGAACAAATATTTAAACCTCAACTAAAGGCTAAAGCCATAGACAAGTCTACTACTTCTCTAATTTTAGACAGACAAAAGTGTATTTCCTGTGGAAGATGTGTTCAAGTATGTCAGGATGTCCAAGATGTTTGGGCTTTAGAATTTATTGGCAGAGGATTCAACATGAATATAGCCCCTGCTGGTAACTTAGACCTAAATGAAAGTCCTTGCGTTAAATGCGGACAATGTAGTGCTCATTGCCCTGTCGGCGCAATTGTTGAAAAGGATGAAGTAGATAAGGTTTGGGAAGGATTAAATGATAAAACTAAACATGCTGTTGTTCAATTTGCCCCTGCTGTAAGAGTAGCTTTTGGTGAAGGATTCCAACACGAATCAGGAGAAATAGTTACGAATAAAATATACTCTCTTTTAAGAAAATTTGGATTTAAAGCAGTTTTTGATACTAACTTCTCAGCTGACCTTACTATTATGGAAGAAGGTTCAGAGTTTGTTAACAAATTTACTAATGACCCAGGAAGCCTTCCATTAATCACTTCTTGTTGTCCTGGATGGGTAGACTATTTAGAAAAATACTATCCATGTTGTATTGAACATTTTTCAACAGCTAAATCCCCACAACAAATGCTCAGTGCCTTAGCTAAAACCTATTATGCTGAAAAAAATGGCATCGATCCTAAGGATATCTTTATGGTTTCGGTTATGCCTTGTACAGCTAAAAAGTATGAAATATCCAGAGATGAGAATATGTCATCAAGTGGAATTCAAGATACTGACGTTGTTCTAACCACTCGAGAACTTGTTAGAATGACCAAGGCATCAGGAATAATCTTTGACGCTTTACCTGAAGGAAATGCTGACACCATTCTTGGTGAATACACAGGTGCTGGAACTATTTTCGGCGTTACTGGTGGTGTTATGGAAGCTGCCATTAGGTCTGCTTATTACTTAATTACCAAAGAAGAACTTGCAGATATAAACATTACCCCTGTAAGAGGACTTAAGGGTGTAAAAGAGGCTGAAATAGATATAAAAGGAACTAAAGTAAGAGTTGCAGTAGCTCATGGGCTCAGTAATGTTAAAAAAGTAATGAATAAAGTCAAAGCAGCTAAGGCTAAAGGTGAAGAAACACCATGGCACTTCATTGAAGTTATGGCTTGTGTAGGTGGTTGCATTGGTGGAGGTGGACAACCTTATGGCGTTACAAATACCATTAGAAATAAAAGGACAGAAGGAATATATACTGATGACAAAAAGTCTAAAGCTAGATGTTCTCACCATAATCCTATGGTACAAAAACTATACGAAGAATTTTTAGACCATCCAAATAGCCATAAAGCTCATGAATTACTTCATACTAGCTACACACACAGACCAGTTTACTTAAAGTAATTAGCATTTAATAAATCCCAGTCTTCGACTGGGATTTATTTTGTCCTCATGTTACTATTAAGAGTAACTAAGGGACTGTTGCAAAATATACGAACTGTCATCCCGACTGTAATGGAGGTATCTCTCGACTTCAGGCTTCGTTCAAGAACTACGCCCTGACAAGCCGCTCGAGATGACAAATGACAACAGACTCTATAAAGGAATACAAAAATGCTAAATAGTTACAATGAACTTATCAACACTTTCTCAACAATAACAAATAAAGAAGAAATGCAAAAATTTTTAGAAGAAATACTTACTGATAAGGAAAGGAACTCCCTATCACTTAGATGGCAACTCATGAAAGACCTTAACTCCGGAATAAGCCAAAGAGACATAGCAAACAACTATCATATGAGCCTTTGCAAAATAACGAGAGGCTCCAAAATTTTAAAAAACCCTCAATCTATCTGCAAAAAATACATTAATCAATAACTTCATTATTGACTAAATCACTGTTTTCAAATAATCTATACGAGGTAAATCTTACGCAAAATTTAAGGAGCTATACAAATGGTAGAAAATAAAAGTTCACAGAGAAATTTTGAACCAATGATCTCAATAATAATCCCAGTCAGAAATGCAGAAAGAACTCTAAAAACAACTTTTGAGTACATGAGCGAAATTGACTATCCAAGAGAAAAAATGGAACTAATTATGGCTGATGGAGACTCAACAGATTCAACAGTAGATATTATTAAAGACTTTCAGAAAAAAAACAAATGGGTTAAGTTCGTACAAGTAAAAAACTGTAAAACACCTGGACATGCTAGAAATGCAGCCATTAAAGAAGTTAAAGGTGACTACGTGCTTTTTACTGATGGAGACTGTGCTCCTAAACCTGACTGGGCATACGAACTAGTTAAACCTTTTAAAAACGCTGAAATCGGTGGAGTTGGAGGAGAAGTCCTTACATTAAGAGTTGAACCGGATAATTGGACAGAATCTTATTGTGAACAAACATTCTTTCTAAGCCCAAGAGGCAGATGTGGAATACAAAGCTCAGGAATGATGCCTACTATCACTAAAGGCTACCCACATGAAGTCAATGGTGGAGATAACAGTCCTTTCTTTGCAACAGCTAACTTTGCTGTAAGCACAGAAGCAATCAAAAAGATTGGCGGCGAGTTCTGGGACCAACCTACTGGCGAAGACGTTGACTTCTCTTTTAGAATAATGGAAGCTGGATACAAACTATATTACTCAAAAGAAGCTGTGGTTAGTCACATGCATAGAGTTAGCTTAGAACAATTCAAAAAACAATACTATGGCTATGGTTATGGTCACCCACTTCTGATTAATAAACATGCTAAAACAAAAGGATTAGAAATTTATATTCAATATGGAAAAATCAATTTCATGATTCCTTTTCCAAAGAAAGGTATTATCCATGTTGGAAACTTCCATATGATGAGATTATCTTTCGCTATAGCTATTATCAGTACTATTTTAAGTATATTATTTAACATTCTTGGAGGGCTTTCAACCATCTCCATCCTTTCATTGCTATTCTTCTCAGCACTTTACTTCCGTCCTATTTTAAAACTAAAGCCACTTAATAAATTCTTTACTTTTGCAAAAATTAGATACGCATCAAATAAAGCTTTTTATCAAGGTGCAAAAGACGGACAAAAAGTGTTTAATGCTATCTGCATTGAACCAAGTTGGTAGAAAATTCCTTTAACAAAAAGCCCTGCTATGCAGGGCTTTTTGTTTAGACAAATAATTTCAAGGAGTAACTAATGACAAAGTATGGATATTTCGATGATAACAATTATGAATATGTTATAACAAACCCAAAAACACCTGTTAAATGGATAAACTACGTCGGAACACTTGATTTTGGTGGCATCGTAGACCATACCGGTGGGTCAATCATATGCAAGAAAGATCCTGCCCTAAATAGAATCGTAAAATACATACCACAGTTACCTTCTTCTGATTTTAAAGGAGAATCTCTATACATTAGAATCAAAGAAAAAGACGGATACAAAGTATTCTCTCCTTTCTTTGTACCAACACTAGATAAATATGACCTTTATGAATGCCACGTTGGCTGCTCTTACCAAACAATAATTTCTGAATTCTATGGAATAAGAACTGAAGTGAAAATCTTTGTTCCTGCTGATGAACAGGTAGTTATAAGAGATATAAAAGTAACTAATTTAAATGCTACAGATGTAGAGCTAGATATAATTCCAGTAATTGAATATACGCACTTTGACTCACTAAAACAATTTACCAATGCTGACTGGGTTCCACAAACAATGACAGTTGATGCAATAAAAGAAAAAGAAGGAACTGTTATCCATAAACAATATGCTTTTATGAAAAGAGATACTGCAGTAAATCTCTTTACCTCAAACTACAAAGTAGATTCTTTTGAAACAGATAGAAAAAAATTCCTTGGTGATAATGAATATGGAAGCTGGAAAAATCCTCTTTCCTTACAAGAACCATCACTTTCTAACTATGAAACAAGAAGAGGCGATAACATTAGTGCTCTACTTCACAAAATGGGAAAAGTAAAAAAAGGACAAACTGTTAGAGTTATAACCTTACTTACACAACAAGATAATCTTGAAATGGCAATGCCAATAATAAATAAGTTCAGACAAGAAATAAATGTTGATAAAGCCTTTAGTGACCTTAAAACTTTCTGGCAAGATTATTTCTCTTATCAACAAGTAGAAACACCAGATAAGGCCTTTAACTCAATGGTAAACGTTCACAACCCAAGACAATGTCATACAACTTACAACTGGTCTAGATACCTATCTCTATACCAACTAGGACTAGGCTCAGACAGAGGAATTGGGTTCCGTGACAGCTCACAAGACACCATGGGGATTATGTCCAATATGCCAGAAAAAGGTAAAAAGCTTATTAAAAACCTATTAAGTGTTCAAAGACCAGACGGCTCTGCCATGCATCAATACTTTCCTTTAACTATGGAAGCAAATGAAGGTGATTCCAGAGAAGAAGCAGGACACAAGTTTTATGGCGACGATCATCTTTGGATAGTACTAGCTGTATCTGCTTACCTTAAAGAAACAGGTGACTATGACTTCCTAGGTGAAGAAATAACTTTCTATGAAAAGAAAACTCCAGTTGAAAACAGAGAAAAAGGAACTGTCTTAGAACACCTAAAAAGATCACTTAATTTTACTAAAACCAATACAGGCCAACATGGATTACCTTTACTTGGATTTGCTGATTGGAACGATACCGTTAACCTTAAAGGTAAAGCCGAAAGTATGTTCAATGCTAACCTTTATGGTGTTGCCTTAAAAGAAATCATGGATCTTCTAGATTACATGCATGATGACAAATCGGTTAATGAATACAAAAAGGACTATGAGTCCATGAAAGATTTATACAATAAATCAGCTTGGGATGGAGAATGGTATATGCGCTACTTCCAAGAAGATGGCACACCATTAGGTTCAAACAAAAACACCAACGGGAAAATCTATACTAATGGTCAATCATGGCCAGTACTCTCAGGCTTTGCACCAAAAGAAAGAGCTGAAAAAGCGCTGAATTCAGTCGAGAAACTTCTTAACACCAAGTTCGGAATAAAGTTAAGTTATCCTGGTTTTAATGGTTTTGACTGGAGAGTTGGCGGAATATCAACCTACCCTCCTGGAGCTAAGGAAAATGGTGGTATCTTCTTGCATGCTAACCCTTGGGTGATGATTGCTGAGACAATGATGGGTAATGGAGAGCGTGCCTTCCAATATTATAATCAGATTAATCCTGCATCTAAGAACGATATTATTGATTCTTTTGAATGTGAACCTTACTCATATCCACAAAATATTCTTGGAGATGAACATCCACAATTTGGTTTAGCTAGAAACAGTTGGTTGTCAGGAACATCTTCTTGGACATACCAAGCAGCAACTAAATACATCTGTGGTTTAATGCCTACTCACCTTGGATTAAAGGTTGACCCTTGTATCCCTAAAGAATGGGATGGTTTCTCTGCTACTAGAAAATTCAGAGGTGCTACTTATAAGATAACTGTTAAGAATCCAAACAATGTATGTAAAGGAGTTAAGTCCTTTAAAGTTGATGGCAAAGAACTAGCAAATAATATTGCTCCTGCATTTACTGATGGGAAAGAACATAAAATAGAAGTTGTCTTAGGATAGTAAAAAGCCCGCGAAAGCGGGCTTTTTTGTTAATTAATTTTACTTTGCCCAACCTTCAACCTTATCCAATTGACTCTGCCTAAAATCCCTAAGTGAATGTCCTAATTTTGCTGGAGGTGTTTTATCAATTAAATCAGAAACTGCTTTATCAAATTTTGAACCAGTAGCTGAAAAAGATCCTGGCACTTCTCCTTTTATAATAAACTCATCATCAATCTTCTTTGCCAAAGCTTTTGAAACATCCTTAGTATCATTAAACTCAAAAGCCCCTGTACTAATATTAAACCTCTGAGCTAATACATAATGTGAATTCTTAGTCCCTCCCGCATTAGTAGGTGCATAAAAATTCTCAAAAGCCTTTACTAAAGTTTGTTGGATTTCTTTTTTTGTCATATCCTCTATTTTTTTACCAGCTATTTCAGAGACTAATCCAGCAACTGCTTTAATACTTTGCGCTGACCTAAGACTTGATAATTGATCCATTGATGCTTCTCCAACCATAATTATTCCCCCTTTATTTTAATTGTTACTATCTTTTTATTCTTTTCTTCAAAATCATTTAGAATTCTTTTATATAAAAAAATTCCATTATCCGTATTCAATTGTTCACTATTCTTGTAAAAAACTTTCATCATCTTATTAAATTCATATTTTACATTACTCTTCTTACCTTCAAAGATAATTGTCATTGACTCTTCAGTATCAATAATATAAAACAGTTCACCCTTAATAAATGATTCATATCCAATATGCATCTCACCATTTTGCAAACCTTTAATACTATCAGTGCCACCCTTCTGAACAATAGAATCTAAATAACCTCTTTCTAAAAGATTATCAACATTAACTATTTCCACTATTCACACCCCCTAAAATATTTACTTTTCTATATGATGCCCATTATTTGCATTTTCTAACATGATAAGTAACGTGTATTAAGAAAGATATCTTGCACTTAAAATATAAAATCTAATAATTAGCTAAATACTTTTATGAATATTTATTGATAAGCTAAATTTGTTGAGTAATAGTCATTCCATTTAACTTCGGAATAATTTGACGTGACTAAGTAAGCCCCAGTCGGGTATGTCCCATCATAAGAAGTCCAATTACCGGATATCCTTACCTCTGCTCTATAGTGTTTATAGGTTTCTTTTGTTGCATTTCTTATTTCATCATAAGAAAAACCTAAACTATTTAGAAGTAACTTCACTTTTAAAACATTATATTCATCAGTCCCCATCCCATTGTAACCACCAGGAACCCCTGACATATAATCTTTCCAAGCAGTAACACGCACACCTAATCCATAATATTCAGCTAAGGCATTAAATATTGCAGCATAATCCCAACAAAGACCATATATCTTACTATCTACAGATGTTCTGTCAGGAATTAAATTTCTTACATGATAAATGCCTGGCATAATATAATTCCAACGCATAGCATAAGAATCAACAGTAGCATTCCTATATTTCATATGATTATCCTGCCAATCAAGTATAGCATCTGCTATTTCAACATCCGACGAAGCAATATTACGTGTTTTGCCTAAATTCTGAGTTATACTCAAACTCTGAATATCTGCTGA
>JBAXBT010000040.1:0-9184 GCA_037141875.1 Candidatus Riflemargulisbacteria bacterium | reverse complement strand
CTTACCTGAACTGACATCTATTATTTTAGCTGGATTTGTTGAGCACAATGAACATATTTTTTCCAGAGAGAAACCTTCCTCGTGATATAAAATTTTCATAATCATCATAATGGAAGTCTCAAGACCAATAATTCCAAAAGAAGCTAAATTAAACTCTTTATTTTTATCATCTGCAGTATGTGGAGCATGATCTGTGGCAATAGCATCAATAGTTCCATCCCTTAAGCCTTCAATAATTGCTTTTCTGTCTTCTTCTGTCCTTAATGGAGGGTTCATTTTAGCATTAGTATCGTATCCTTCAACTTTCTCCTCAGTAAGTACAAAATAGTGAGGAGCTGTTTCATCTGTAACCTTTATTCCTCTTTGTTTGGCAAATCTTATAATATCAACTGATCCTTTTGTGCTTACATGGGCTATGTGAACTCTTCCGAAATATTTAGCTACTTCAATCACTTGAGCTATCCCAACTTCTTCTGAAGCACTATGAATTCCAGGTAATCCTATCTTAGTAGAAATAAAACCCTCGTTCATAGATCCTCCATCAGCAAGATCCTTATCTTCACAATGTAAAAAAAGAGGTTTATCGTAAATACTTAAATATTCTAAAGCTCTTCTTAATGTAGACATATTAGTAACAGGCAACCCATCATCAGTAAATGCAACAGCCCCGTTTCTAATCATAGAGGCATACTCACTTATTTCTTGTCCTAGCAATCCTTTAGTTATACTCCCTGTAGGATAAAGTTTAGCCAAATTTAGCTCCCATGCTCTATCTTTCAGAAACTTAATTAAAAACTTATTATCTATAACTGGATCTGTATTTGGCATAGGACAAACAGCTGTGTATCCGCCACAAACTGCAGCTTTTAATCCTGTTGAAAGAGTTTCCTTTTCTTCATGACCTGGCTCTCTTAAATGAACATGCAAATCAATAAATCCCGGGAAAACATATTTACCTTTTAGGTCATAAACTATATCTGCAGAATCCTCAATATTTTGCGACATTTTTGTAATACGCCCTTTATCGATATAAATATCTTTCTGCTCTACAAGGTCACTGTTAACAATAGTTGCGTTCTTTAAAAGTATACTCATAGCTCATTTCTCCTTGCTAATAATAAATATAATACTGCCATCCTTACCGCAACTCCGTTACGTACTTGTTCTAAAATGATATTATAAGGACCATCTGCTACCTCTGTACTTATTTCAACTCCCCTATTCATCGGTCCTGGGTGCATAATAAGAACATCTTCTTTTGCTCGTTTAACTCTTGCAGGAGTTATCCCATACTCATGATAATATTCTCTAGCTGAAGGGAAGAAATTGCCACGTTGTCTTTCAAACTGAACCCTTAGCACATTAATAAAATCCGCATCTTTAATAGCATCTTCTACTTTATGCACAACCCTACAACCCATTTGTTCAATACCATAAGGAATCAAAGAAGCTGGACCACAAACAGTAACTTCTGCACCAAGTTTTGATAGTCCCCAAATATTAGACCTAACAACTCTGCTATGTTTTATATCCCCAATAATTGCTACTTTTTTTCCTTCGATATAACCTTTTTGCTCAATCATTGTAAACATATCAAGAAGTGCTTGGGTTGGATGCTCATTAAATCCATCTCCAGCATTAATAACAGGAATGTTAACATTATTTGCAATTAGTTCTGGAACTCCTGCCATTGAATGTCGAACAATAATACCATCAACACCCATTGAGGCTAGGTTTTTTACTGTATCTACCATGGTCTCGCCTTTGCTTATACTGCTATTACTTACAGCAAAATTTAAGGAACCAGCACCTAACATCTTTATAGCCATATCAAAACTACCTTTAGTTCTTGTGCTATTTTCATAAAATAATGAAACTAAAGTTTTATTCTTTAATGTAGGGACTTGTTTTACGGGACGATTGAATAATTGTTTAAAAAAGGTAGCTTGATCAAGAATCTCCTTGATCTCTGAAGCTGTAAGATATTTAAGACCTAGTAAGTTATTATGTTCAAACACTAAAGCTATAGTATACTCTAAAAATTATTGGTTGTAAAATAAGCATATGAACAATTTAATAGCTATAACTTGTGGTGACATTTCAGGCATTGGAATAGAGGTAATATCTAAAGCACTAAATGAGCCTAACATAAGGGATTCAAGCTATAATTTCCTAATTATTGGACCAGAAAATATTATTAAAAATGAATTGAAAAATAATAGTAATATTTCAATTTCTGACGTAAAAACTATCAACGATTTCAATGAATATGTAAAAAACACTAAAATATCTATCCTTGATAATACTAACGATGAACTTATCCACATAGAAAAAGGAAAGTTATCCACAATCGCAGGGAAATGGTCCTATACCTTTGTAGAAACCGCAATCCAACTTGCTATAAACAATAAAGTATCTGCAATAGTAACAGCACCAATATGTAAAGAAGCATGGGCTAAAGCAGGTATAAGGGCTAAAGGACATACAGAGTTTCTTGCAGAAAAATGCAATACTAATAAATTTGCTATGGCATTTTATACTGATGATTTAAAAGTAACATTAGTAACCACGCATATTCCTATTAACAAGATATCCACAAATCTATCCACAGAGAAAATATTAGATAAAATAGTTCTAACTGATAATTTTCTAAAGCAACTTGGGATAAATAAACCAACCATCGCTGTATGTGGGCTTAACCCTCATGCAGGTGAAGAAGGAATACTTGGGGATGAAGAAATACACATTATTAAACCAGCAATTATTCAAGCACAAATAAAAGGGATTAACGCAATTGGTCCTTTTCCAGCAGACACTATTTTTTATAATGCTTATCTTGATAAAAAAATCGATATGATTATCAGTATGTATCACGACCAAGCTCTTGGGCCATTGAAGCTCATTCATTTCCATGATGCAGTCAATATCACATTAGGGCTACCCTTTATAAGAACATCTCCAGATCATGGAACAGCTTTTGAAATAGCGGGCAAAAACATTGCAAACCATAACAGCATGAAAAATGCTATACTCTTGGCTATGAAGCTTGGTAATAAACATGGATAGATTCAAAAAGTCATTAGGTCAAAACTTCCTGACTGACAAAAATATCATAAAAAAACTTTTACGCAATGTGCCGAGCAATTATCCTATACTAGAAATAGGAACCGGAAACGGCAATCTAACAATTGAACTTGTGAGCCACACCCAAGAACAGATTATCAGTTATGAGATAGATGAAATGGCTTTTAATGAAGCAAAAGAGAGACTTCAAGGATTTGACAACCTTACACTACTCTTACAAGATTTCTTAATTGCTGAACTCAATTTCTCAAAACTACATATAATAGTTGCCAATATTCCTTATAACATTACTAGCCCCATTATTGCAAAATGTCTTTCCATGCCAAATATACACAGCATATATTTTCTTATTCAAAAAGAAATGGCAGATAGAGTTATAGCAAAAAATGGTACTAAGGATTACAGTTCGTTCTCTATCTTCTGTCAAACTAGAGCAAAATGTACACGACTATTCAATATCCCAGCCACCTGCTTTGTACCTCAACCAAAAGTTGATTCTAGTTATATAGAACTCATCCCAACTACTGAGTTTACTTCCACAATTAAAGACATTGCTGTATATAACAAAATTGTAAAGAACTCCTTCTGGGGTAAACGAAAAACACTTTTAAACTGTCTCGTAAAAGGGCCATATATTAAATTCAAAAAGGAAGAAATACTTAAAGTTTTTGAAAAATTACAGATTCAAGAAAACATCCGAGGCCAACAACTGTCAGTTGAAAATTTCATTAATCTATCAAATAATTTAAAATAACTTCTAAATTATCTGAAACTATTATAATGTTTCTTCGATAAATATACATGAATTGTAAAATTATTGGATTAAAAATTAACCTAAATTTATGGATATATGTTGATTCTGTCCCTGACACATCATTTATTCAAGAATATATTTCCGAAAAAGCACCAGAAGTTCTACGTCAGCAAATAATTAGAGAATCTAAAACATATAGTAATACTCACGATATAATTATTAAAACGCAGGAATTAAAAGAAATAATATTATTTTCTGAACAATTACTTAAGTCATCTTCTCCTTCTAGTGCTAAACTTACACAATTAATGTTAAGCATACAAAGACCTCTTCCAAGCAGAGCGTATATGCAATTGTATTTATCAGATAATCATACTGCTATATTTGAACTACACGTTCTTCTATCAAAAATAGTAAACAATCCAAATATTTTAAACAATATCTATATTATGAATTTTCTTGAAAATATATTTGAACTTAATTTAGACTCAAGAGCTTTTTGTTTTACTTTTGCAATAAAACGTTTTGCGGAGATTATTGCTCAAATTTCACCTTCTATGGAATATACTATTGATGAGTTTCTAAGTAGATACAGAGACAATTTTAATAAAGAACAATTTAAGCAGATATATTAACAATAGAATCAACTGGCAAAAGGCTCCTAATAAGTACCTCCAATTGTTCTTTCTGATTTGGTGGTAAAGGCTTTAGTTCATCTAAGGAACTGACAAAGTAAACCTTTCCATACTTAACTACTTTAATTGGAAAAACTTGTTCAGGAAATTTCTCAGTAACGTTTCTAGGCTCTAATAATTCATTTTTTTTTGCATCATACCAAAAAATCTTCACTATTCCTTCTTCTATTTCTGGAAAAAACTCAAGATTATCAGCAATATCATAAAGATTATCTCTATTAATGCTTATTATCTTATATTTCATAATAAAATATCGATTAAAAATAGTATTTATTGCAATAAGTTTTGAACTAGCTCTAAAACCTTGTCATCTTCAAAAGGTTTAATTATATAATGATTAGCACCTTGATCTAAAGCACGAAGAAGTGTTGCTTGGTCTCCTTCACTAGTTAGCATAACAATCTTAACATCTTGACTCAAAGCTCTAATTTCTTTTAAAGCAGACAGTCCATCTTTTTTTGGCATTACAACATCCATAAAAATAATATTAGGACTTTCATCTTTAAAAAGCTGAACAGCTTGCTCTCCATTCTCAGCCTCAATAACCTCAAAATCAAGCATAGAAAAAACACCTTTAAGTTTCATCCGAACAAAATAAGCATCATCAACTATCATTATTTTCATATAACACACTCCTATTAAATACTAACTTAAAAAAACTATTTCGTACATAAACTATTAGAAAGAAGTAAGACCAACCCCTATAAACATTTTTTGATCGTTTGCAGAATGATAATCATAACCAGCAATCCCTTTTATATTTGGAGCAAATAACAAATTTGTCTTTAATCGATACATCCAAGTAGTTGCATTATATAAAGAATGTTCAAGCTTCAATGTTTTCGTGACTTGATGGTCTACCTTAACACCAGGAGAATTCTCTACAAGACCAACCGCAGCTAACACTCCATCCATTATGCTCCTACCATAAGTTAACTGTGTGACCTTTGGCGAAGTACCGGTACCTTTATTGCCTACAACAACACCGAATTCATTCTTGCTTACAGATAAAAATGCACCTACGCCGTATTCTTGATTGTCTAAAATTGCAGCAGACATATTTAAAGAAGTGCTATCTAGAAAATTAGTATTCTCATCTAATCTATAACTAATGTTTTTTGCGTTCTTAATTAGTGATCCGCTTTCTTTTTGTAAAGTTTTAGTAAAAGACTCTAGGTTACTTACCATTTTATAAACACTGCTTTTATCTTCGGTAGATTCAACAGACCCAACTAAGGCATTCAAATTCTGAACAAGATTATCCATTCCTATAATAATATGATCTACTCTATTGCTCCATTCTGCCATAGACCTTTTAGTAAGAAAGCCATCTACTGAACCAAGAACTGAATCAAGCTTGCTTGTAATTGAATCCATATTCAAAATAAATTGCTGTATAGATTCTTCACTCTTCTTGTTTGTAAAAATCTTTCTAAATACTTCTAATATTTGTTTAGTTTCATTTAAATTCTGAGTTCCAGTATTAACAAAATCTACTAAGCCAGCAGCTGTATGACCTCTAAGGGTGGCACCAGGCTTTAAATACTTATTAGTTGCAGTATTAGGAATAATATTAATATATTTTTCACCAATAAGACCATCAAAATCAACCCTAAGAGAAGATCCTTCTGTAATATTTATTCCTCTTTTAACATATAACTTTACTGAAATAGTATATGGATCAGGATCTATACCTGAAACAGTACCAACAAGAAATCCTCTGTATCTAACCTCAGCTCCTGGTAGTAATCCATTTACGGAATCAAAAGAACCAATGATAACATAGCCATTAGCTCTTAAAAGCAAACTGCTTTTCCAGATTATCCCTACTGACAAAACCAACAAGGCAAAAAATACAAATAATCCTACTTTTGTCTCTATTTTCATCCTATCCTAAATATAAAGCATAAACGCATCTTACTCAACAAGCCCGTTAACAAAATTGTAAATATCTTTATCCTGACTTTTAAGAATTTTATCAGCACCCTCTGTTTTAATAGCTTTACCATCTGAAAACATAAATATCTCTTGGGAAACATTTAGAATAGTACTTATTTGATGAGTAACAATAATAGAGGTTGCCCCAATATAATCAGTAAGCTTATTTATAAGAAGTTCTATTCTAGTAGAAGTAATAGGATCAAGTCCTGTTGTAGGTTCATCAAATAGTATAACTTTTGGGTCATTAATAATTGCTCGAGCAATTGCAACTCTTTTTTTCATGCCACCACTTAATTCTGAAGGCAACTTATTATAAGTATCTGTAAGTTCTACTAATTCTAAGGCGTTCATAACCTTTGATTTAATTTGCTTATCACTCATAATGGTGTGTTCTTTTAAAACTAAGCCAACATTCTCTCCAACGGAAAGAGAATCAAACAAAGCAGACGACTGAAAAACCATACCAAAATTAAGTCTTAACTTATTTTTCTCATCTTCCTCAAGTGTTTTTATAGATTTCCCATCAACAATAATATCTCCTGACTCAAAATCCTCTAAACCAAGAATTAACCTTAATAAAGTACTTTTCCCACATCCGCTTTGACCAATAATAGTGGTTCTTCTTTTGGTTTTTACAAATAAGGATACTCCATTCAAAATCCTTTTTTCGCCGTAAAATTTTACAACATCTTTTATCTCTATCATCAGAAAACCAAAAAAGAAATAAAGAAATTAAGAATAAATAAAATAATAAGAGAAGATACAACAGCAGTAGTTGCTGCCATGCCAATTCCTTGAGAACCAGAAGATGTTTTTGACCCAACATAGGTAGCAGTCAAAGCAATAACAGCTCCAAAAATTGGACCTTTAATTAAAATACCTGCCAAAATATCAGTTAGATCTAACATATGGGCTGCAGAAACGAAATAATTAACAGAGTTTCCATTATAAGCTAATACATAAATAAATATCCCAGCCATAAATCCACAAAAATCAGCAAATACTATCAATAGAGGCAACATACAAACTAAGGCTATAACTCTTGGAGCATACAAATATGAAAAAGGGTCTAAGGCCATAGACCTAAGAGCATCGAGCTGCTCTGTTACCTTCATCGCTGCTATCTCAGTTGATATTGCAGCACCAACTCTTGCTGCAACGACTACAGAAGTTAATAAAGGTCCTAGTTCCCTCCAAATTGCGAATCCAACAATTCCACCAATTATCTTAGCGGCACCCATCCTTAAAAATTCTTTAGTAACTTGACTAGAAAAAACCATTCCAACAAAAGTAAGAGTTATTGCTGTAATTATAAAAGATTGAGCTCCTACCTTATACATTTGTTCTAATACCCTTTTTCTTTTAAGTTCTTTAGAAAAAATTCCTCTTATTGTAGATACTGAAAAAAGAGTAAACTCTCCTAATGTATTAAAAATATTAATCAAATAACTTCCTGTTGCTGTTAGCATATTTCAATTATAAGGCTTAATCCTTAACCTTTCCAGTTTACTATACACACATCCACAATATTCTTGACGATACATTCCCTCTATTTTACTTAGTTGAACTGATCTTTTGTATCCATCATTTTTTTTGAAATCACTCTTTAAATAATTCACTTGATATTCGTCACCCAGCCAATTACCAATAGTATTGATAAGGGTTGTGTGTTTATAAGGACTTACAGTTAAAGTAGTAGCAAAAAAATTAAAATTATTGTCTTTAGCTTTTATTGCAGTCTTTTTTAATCTATCTTCATAACAATATGAACATCGTTCTTCGTCTTTTTCTCTAGCCCATTTATGTTCTTTAACCATCTCAAACCAAGACTTAATATCTACTTTTTCTGAAAAAAAAGGAACGCCAATTCTTTCGCAATAAGTGAAAGCTTCTCTTTCTCTTAATTCCTGTTCACTAATTGGATGGATATTAGGATTATAAAAATATGCAGTTACTTCATACATATTCTTAAGTTCTTCTATTACAGAAGTAGAACAAGGAGCACAACAAATATGCAGAAGTAAAGTTTTCACAGAATTAGAGGATAACTGGTATAACTAAAGGGCGCTTTCCGATTTTCTTAAGCATATATTTACGAACACTTTCTGATATATCTTTTTCAAGATTATCTAATGATATATTCCCAGCCCCTGCTCGATAATTAAATTTATCAATAATACTATCTTTGATTCCAATCATAAAATCATCCGCTGGATTTGATATTCCCTTCATTTTAAAAACAATATTCTGTATTGATCTTTTTTCTCTATCCATAAAAACAACTATACTCACTACTCCATTTTCTGCCATTAATTGTCTATCATCAATAATTCCTTGGTCCTCAAAACAATTACTATTACTATCAACATAAATAAGGGCATCTGATACTCTTCCTACTAACGAAATCTTCTTTTTATCAATTTCAAGCTGATCGCCATTCTCTGGAATAAAAACTTGTTCAACAATATTTAAATCTTCTGCTAACTCTTTATGAGCTAAAAGATGCCTATATTCACCATGTATAGGAATAAAGAACTTTGGTTTTACTAGCTCTAACATCAATTTAAGCTCTTCAGCATAAGCGTGACCAGAAACATGCATTTTAGAACCTGCTTCATATATAACTTTTACACCTTTTCTTCCCAATTTATTAATATTAGAAAAAACCATTTTTTCATTACCAGGAATTGGTAAAGCAGATATTATAACT
>JBAXBT010000039.1:0-9221 GCA_037141875.1 Candidatus Riflemargulisbacteria bacterium | reverse complement strand
TGACATAACTCTCTTACTTTAGCCCTTGCCTCTCTATCTACCTCTAAAATAACCTCAAGCGATGGATTGCTTATCCTTGAATGACTACTCATTGCTCTATCTACCAGCTCTGTGATCTGTAAAAAAGAACATCTTTCATTCAAAAATAAACTTACTGCCTCTTCATTTGCACTATTAAAATAAGCAGGATTTGAGCCTCCTAAAATGCCAGCCTCATAGGCAAGCGCCAACCCTTTGAATTTTTTCAAATCTGGTTCAAAAAAATCTAACTGCTTACCAACTAGTTGCAAATTGCTGTTCTGATATCGCAATATTTCTCCTCTACTTAAGGCATAGAGTATTGGCATTCGCATATCTGGAACACTCAGTTGAGAAACCATAGCCCCATTAACATATTCTACCATCCCATGAACTATACTTTGCGGATGGATAATAACCTTTATTTTGTCGTACTCTTGTCCAAATAACCAATGCGCCTCTATTACCTCTAGCCCTTTATTTATCATGGTAGCGCTATCTATTGATATTTTCTTGCCCATTGCCCAATTAGGATGATTTAGTGCATCTTTAATTGTAACTTTGGAAACATCAGCCGTATTCCAAAAAGGACCTCCGGAAGCAGTAAGCACTATGTTTTTAATGTCCTTTTTTTGATAACCTCTCATGCAAAGTGAAATAGCGACATGCTCGCTATCTATTGGATATAAAGTTGTTTTAGAAACAGAGAGCTCCTTATAAACAAGATGCCCTGCAGCCACTAAAACCTCTTTAGAGGCTATAGCTAAATCTTTACCCTTGCTTATAACTTTCATCGTTGGAACAAGCGCAGCAATGCCAACTATTGAAACAACAGCCATATCATATTCATCAACAGACACAAGGTCATTAAGCGCTGATATGCCGTCGAAGAAAGTAATATTAGGGAATTCATTTTTTAGAGAGGCAACATCTGCTTTTCCACTAATCGCAGCATACAAAGGAGAATATCTCTCAAGTTGCTTCCGAAATAATTTAATATTATTATGACAGCTAAGCCCAATTAACTTAAACTTATCTGCGTTCTGCTCTATTACATCTGAAGATTGCAAACCAATTGTACCCGTAGATCCAAGAATAATTATTCTGTTCATTTTATAACCCTATAAATAGAAGGTAATAATAAACTATCGGTGCTAATAAAATAAAGCTGTCTGCTCTATCCAAAATACCTCCATGGCCTGGCAGAATGTTGCTGGAATCCTTAACCCCATATGTTCTTTTAATAAGCGATTCGTACAGATCTGCCGTTTGTCCTATAACGCCTATGATTGCACCTAGAATCAAACTATGAATAGCTGGAATACTACCAATCCCAGACAAAATAATGTAAGAAGTAATAACCGCAGCAAAAAAACCTGCGACTGCACCCTCGATTGATTTCTTAGGGCTAATCTCTGATAGCTCGTGTCGTCCAAACAACATCCCTATAAGATATGCAGATATATCCATTGCCCAAACTGTGAAAGCAAAATATGAAATAAGAGCCTTACCATGATAAAAATTTCTAATAAGAATAAAGAAACATAAACACCAGCCTATATAAAGAATAGCCCTGAAATTGACCAATTCCTTTTGTTTATAAAAGAGTAGCTTCTTGGTATAAAGCTCATATAAAGAAATAATCACTACAAATATAGAAAGCCCAAAAGCAATCACATTATTCCATAAAAAGGAAATTTCCTTAAAGAAAGCTAAGAATATTAAGGTTATAACAAAAACATGACCTATTAAATAATAGGTATCATCAAACTTATTATCTACCATATGAAAGAATTCATTTAGCATTAAGATCGCGAGTGCTATGACAAATATCAAAAACGGTAACCCCTCATAATAAATAAAGGTCGGGTCTTTAATCAAAAAAGTGGGATCCATAATAAGAATAACAAAAGGAATTGTTACTAATATTGTGAAAAATCTTTTAATAAACTTCTTTATAGAAAATCTTCTCGTAAGAACCATTTATAGACCTCCAAACCTTCTATTCCGCGAAGAATATTCAGAGATTGCTTCTTGCAAAACATCTTTGTTAAAGTCAGGCCAATAGGTATCCGTAAACCATAACTCAGAATATGCTGATTGCCATAACAAGAAATTACTTAAGCGTTTTTCGCCACTCGTTCTTATAATAAGCTCCGGATCAGGAATCCCAGTTGTATAAAGCAAATCGCTAAAATCAACTTCACTTATCTCTTTGCCAGCAGCTATTGCTTTATTAACCGCATTTATCATCTCATCTCTAGAACCATAATTAAGCATAATATTCAGCTGATATTCAGTGTTCACGGCTGTGAAGTCTTCTGCTTCCTTTATTTTATTTCTTAAATCCGCACTAAAGGCTGAGAGATCGCCTAGAAATCTTAACTTAATACCCTGCTTAGCAAGCTTCTTTACTTCCTTGAGTAATGCCTGCTGCAAAAGACTTTGCAGAAAACTGACCTCTTCTTCTGGTCTCTTCCAATTCTCGGTTGAGAAAGCATAAACTGACAAATACTTAACACCAAGTTCCCTACAGGCCCTAATTGTTCTCTTAAGCGCTTCTCCGCCTTCTTTGTGTCCTGCTGTTCTTGGAAGACCTCGCTCCTTTGCCCACCGACCGTTACCATCCATTATTATTGCGATATGCTCAGGAACCTCACTTGACATTATATTTCCATTATTTCCTGCTCTTTATGCTTAAGCAAATCTTCTACCTCTTTAATAAACTTATCGGTAACTCCCTGCACTTCGTTCTCTGCTCTTTTTTTGGAGTCTTCACTTAACTCTTCATCTTTTTTTACTTTATCAATATGGTCTCTTCTAATATTCCTAATAGCCACTCTGGCTTCTTCTGCCATCTTTTTTACTGTTTTATCCAGCTCTAGTCTTCTTTCTTCGGTTAACATTGGCACAGAAATCCTAATATTTACACCATCATTACTTGGGTTAAGCCCCAAACCAGCCTTTATAATAGCTCTTTCAACTTCGCCAAGTGTACCTCTATCAAATGGGGTTACCACAATTACATTAGAATCTTGAACGTGCATCGTCGCGACTTGCTTAATTGGCATAAGAGCTCCATAGGCTTCCACCATTACTCTATTCAAAATATCAGGATTAGCCCGTCCTGTCCTGACTGTAGAAAAATTATTTTGTAAACTCTCTATCGCTTTTTGCATTCTCTGTTTGATTTCACTCATCTTCTTCCTCCTAGTTTCTTATCTTTGTGCCGATATCCTCACCCATAAGGATTCTTTTTATATTTCCCCTGGTGCTCATATTAAAAACCTTCATAGGTAGTTTATTATCTTTACTTAAAGAAATTGCAGTTGAATCCATAACTCTAAGGTCTTTAGTAAGAACATCCATGTATGTTATGTCTTTAAACATCTTGGCATCGTCATGAATCGCTGGGTCTTTGTCATACACTCCGTCGACTTTGGTTGCTTTAAGAATAAGGTCAGCATCTATCTCTACCGCACGCAAAACAGCAGCTGTATCTGTAGTGAAAAAAGGGTTTCCTGTTCCTCCTGCAAAAATAACTACTCTGTTCTTTTCTAAATGTCTGACAGCCTTTTGCTGAATAAATGGCTCAGCGAATTCCCTAATATCAAAAGAAGTTTGCACCCTAGAATCAACACCTACACGCTCAAAAGCATCTTGTAATGCCAAAGCATTCATAACCGTTGCTAACATTCCCATATAGTCTGCAGTAACACGATTCATTCCGTTTGCTGCAGCGCTTAGCCCTCTAAAAATATTACCGCCACCAATAACTATGGCTAATTCAATATCTTTGCTTTCCTTAACATCTTTTATTTCTTCTGCTAATTCCTTTAAAAATTCTGGGTCTATTCCATACTGTCTATTCCCTAAAAATGCTTCTCCGCTTAATTTTAAAAGAACCCTTTTGAAATGTGTCATAATACGAAACTCCTATCTTCATTTTCCTACCTAAAATTATTGCAAAAAAATGGACTTATGTCCACTTCTGGAGGATTAGATGTTTAACTAGTTAGCAAATAAACAAACACACCATATACTTTCAAGGTAACTGATTTATGTTTACCTTCTATATACTCATGTTGCGTCTATTTACTATCGACATACGGCTATGTTACTCTAAGCTAATGAAAGTTTATCGGAATGATTATTTGAGAGTTTTCCATACTGTTGCAGTGGTTATGTTGTTCACTTGGCTATTTGCACTTAATAATAGCTACACCTTTACTCCTGTTGCAAATAGTATTTCTGCAAACCGATATGCTATCTCTACTGCAAAGACACCTTCTATTATCGGCAGCTTAAGGGTTACTTTTAATAACTATGTTCTAACCGAAACAAACATACTTTCTGAATTTGCTGAAGAACTAACTGATGCTGAAGTTACAGTCATTGGTGGAACGTATCCAAATCCTAACCCAGCTGATCCTGACAAAGATACTGTTCAGATAGGGTACAGGCTAAATAAAGACGCCAATATAGAGATCTGTATTTATAACATGAATGTGCAACTAGTAAAAAGAATCCCATGCTTAAGCTCTTTTCCCGGTGGACAAAGAGGCTATAACAAAGTTAATTTTAACGGATTAGACCTGGCTGGAAATAAACTAGGTAACGGAATATATGTCTACCTACTAGTCCACAATAATAAAGCTATAGTTAAAGGAAAGATTGGCGTGAAAAGACGTTAATGAGATTTTCCTGTATTCTAATAATTCTCTCAGTTGTTTTTTCTGCTACCTTCTATAATGATCCTATTCTCATACATAAAAACTCAAAAACAGTAGCTCTAGGTAATATTGGCGAGTTTAACGAGGATGCATCTGCGATATTTGATAACCCTTCTTATCTTTCAACACAAGAAAACAACATCACCATAACCCACTATCGTTTTATGTCTGACTTTACCTACAGCAATCTAGCAGCTAAATATGGTCCATTTGGCTTCGGCCTAGTTATGATAGGCGCTTCTGATTATAATACTGCGGTTGACGCGTATGGAGAATTTATTCCTGCAGGCAGTTACAGCTACAATAATGCAGTTTACCTTCTCTCACATAGTAGCCAACGAAACAATCTATGTTTTGGTGTGACCGGAAAGTTATACACCTCCAACCTAGATAATATCAGTGCTTCTGGATTTAATATTGATGCCTCTACAACTATCTTATTAAAAGAATTAACAATCTCAGCTATTATCACTAACCTTTTTAATAATGGGAAAAATTCTATCAAATGGAATAACGGTGACAATACAGAAGACCTTCATTCGACATTAGCTCTAGCAGGGATGTACAACCTAAACCCTGTTAAGCTATATGCAAAAACAACAGCCTTTTTAAACGCCCCGATTGATCCATTAATTAATCTGGGAGCATCTTACAGCATAGAGTCTCTTGTAGACCTGATGCTTGGCTACACCCAGTACTATTCAGATAACAAAAAACAATCAGCAATGAGCTATGGTGTAGCAATAAACCTGGGTAATCTGGGAGTAACTTACTCGGCTAATCCAGTAAAAACTGTTGACGGATACTATGAAGGAATCCAACAACTATCATTTAGAGTAAAAATATAAGGGGGAAACAATGAGAATAAAAACTATAATAATAAGTATTCTGATGGGGATGGTCTTTGCAGGACCGTTTGGGTTCAGGCTGGCAGGGGTGCTGTCAAAGGATGGATCACCGGTAACAAACAAGGATGTATCCATTAGCGTTAAGCTATATCGTACTCCCACAGCAGTCGCACACTATACAGAAATCCACCCCTTATTTATCTCTAACGGAGAGTATGAACTACTTATCGGCAGTGTCACTACTCTATCAGTAGATGCTTGCAAGAATGGCACCAAAGATGTGTACATAACATTAGAAATAGATAATGGTGGTGAATCTGCTAAAAAACCTTTAAGCTCCATGCCTTACTCTATGATTGCTAATTTTGCCTATAATGCAGAAAATGCTGATGCTGCAACAACTTCTAACTATGCAACTTCCGCTGGATCACTTACAAATAGCAATATATCCCAATTTACCAATGATGAAGGCTACATAACAACCGCTAATAGCGGTATAACAACTGCTGATGCTGATGCAAGATACATGAGCAACTCAGCTAATATAACTATTTCCGACACACTTGCTGCCTCAAAAATTAATATCGGCGTGAATAACTCGGCTAGTGGAACTTATGCTAGCGTGGCTGGTGGTCAGTATAATACTGCTTCCGGCTATGTTTCTACTGTTGCTGGTGGTAGATACAACACTGCTGGCTATGCTTCTAATGTTGGTGGTGGTCTTGGAAACTCTGCAAGTGGAAATTATTCTACTGTTGCGAGTGGTTGGTATAACACTGCTAGTGGACATTTTTCTAATGTTGCGGGTGGCAGAAACAGCACTGCTAATGGCTATGCTTCTAATGTTGCTGGTGGCTATAGTAACACTGCTTCTGGCTATGCTTCTAATGTTGCTGGTGGTCTTGGAAATTCTGCTAATGGAGATTATTCTAATATTGCTGGTGGTCAGCAAAATACTGCTTCTGGCAACTATTCTAATGTTGCTGGTTATCATAACAATAATGATGGAGACTATTCAGTGGTGGCAGGCGGACGCTATCTTCAATTATCGTCTGCCGCTGATAGAAGCTTTGCTTTTGGTTACTCAGGTACTCCCGTAACCATTACTCAATCAGATGCTGCAATTTTTTATATTTCTGGGAACATGGGTGTAGGACAAAATACTAATCCACTATATAAGCTTGATGTTGCTGGCACAGTAAACGCAACTGCTTACGTTACTACTGCAGGTGATTATGCAGAATATTTTGAAGCAGAAGAAGCTATGGTTGCTAGTGATCTTGTTGGTATAAACATTTCTACTGGTAAAGCTAGAGTATATCGAAGTGGTGATGAGCTTATTGGGATTGTGTCTTCTAGCCCAGGGTTTATTGGAAACAACAATAGCAATACCTCTGGAATGGTTTTAGTAGGACTAGTTGGCCAACTGGAGTTTAATAATGACCAAGTAGATATCGCAGGAAGAATTGTCAAAACCAAAGATGGAATTAAAATAGGCGTTCTGCTAAGTAACGGGAAAGTGTTTATTCAGTAGAATAGCCTTACAAACCTCAAAATAATACTTCATCCCCCTTCTCCTTTAGGAGAGGGGCAGGGGGAGAGGTCATTTAGCCTCCAACCAATTATTTCCTTTAGAAGCATTCACAATCAAAGGAACATCCAATTTATATGAATTTTCCATTATTTCTACTATTAACTTTGTAAGAGCATCCGCCTCTTGCTCTTTAACCTCTACTACTAATTCGTCATGAACCTGAAGTAAAACCTTGGCATCAAACTCTCCGATTTGCTTATCTAGCTGAATCATTGCTAGCTTAATTATATCTGCTGCCAAACCTTGCATCGGATAATTTATTATCATTCTAACAAGCCCAAGTTGTTCTCGCTTTGAAGCTGAAGCAAACTCTTTAAAATATCTTTTTCTGCCATATAGAGTAGAAATATACCCATTCTCTGTAACAAATGCTGGCGCTGTTTCCATAAATGTCTTGATGCCTGGGAAATTATAGAAATATATATCTATCTGCTGCTGAGCCTCTTTAATGTCGATCCCCAACCTACCGGACATTCTAAACGCGCCCATTCCATAGGCAAGACCAAAGTTGATTTCCTTTGCCTTTCTTCTCATCTCTTGAGTAACAGCCTCAAGCGGAACATCGAAAATCTCTACAGCGGTAGCGCTATGAATATCCAACCCTTTCTTAAAAGCTTCTTTGAGCTTTAGGTCACCACTAACATGAGCAAGAATTCGTAATTCTATCTGAGAGTAATCTGCAATTATCAGTTTATATCCCGGTTTCGCAACAAAAGCACCTCGGATTTTACTTCCTATATCTCCCCTTATCGGTATATTCTGCAGATTTGGATCACTACTACTAAGTCTTCCCGTAGCAGCAACAGTAGAATTAAAAG
This sequence comes from Candidatus Riflemargulisbacteria bacterium, assembly GCA_037141875.1. Lineage (GTDB taxonomy): Bacteria > Margulisbacteria > Riflemargulisbacteria > GWF2-35-9 > DYQY01 > DYQY01. Next base: position 1,210 of record JBAXBT010000039.1, on the reverse strand, counting down.
TCGTGTGCAACCTACCACTACTATCTGTTTGTTTTGGCAACGCATCTACATAGGTATTAAGCAGTTTACTAAGCTGTCTATACTCAATCAACTTACCGGCTATCTCATATCTGCCCGCAAGTTCCTCTAAAACATCAACGTTTGTACTGAACCCTGTTTTAATTTTCTTTGAAGTTGGCAGGTGTAATTTATCAAAAAGAATCTCTTGTAACTGCTTATTAGAATTAATATTAAACTCTTCCCCAGCAAGCAAATATACAGACTGCTCAATCTTTCTAAGCTCCTCATGAAGCTCTGTAGACATCTTTTTTAAATAAGTTTTATCTACCAAAATACCTTCTTTTTCCATCTTAAAAAGTATCTCAACTAAAGGTAGTTCCATTTCTTTATAGATAAATAATAGATCCTCTTCTTTTAAAGAATCAGTTAGCTTTGTCCTGAGTCTTAAAATAGCCTCTGCTCTAGTTGCCAGATACTCAACTGCTTTGTCGGCAGGTATCTCACAGAAATGAAACTTTTTATTTTTTGATAACAATTCCCTCTTAGTTTCTGGTTCTTCTCTAAAATAAACACCTAACATTCTTTCTACATCTCGATTATTTCTATCTGGTTCAAGCAAATAATCCATTATCATTATGTCGTCATAAGTGCCTTGCAACGGCAAACCTTCATTGTCTAAATAATGCTTAAGTCGCTTAACATCACTTATGATTTTATGCGCAGGCAAGGCAAATACCTCCTTAAGGTTAGAGGATGTAGCTGGCATCTCCATAGAAAACATTGGACCAAAAGCAGAATTTTCATTCGAACTAAGATTACCAGAAGCAAACCCAAGCGGTATTACATAAACCTTACCACTTAAAGTAGCAATACTCACTGCAACAAGCTCATTTGTTCTATCATCATATTCGCAGTAAATAGCTAACTCTTTTTGCTGCTTTAAAAATACAATAGCGCCACTAAGCTTCTCTTCATTATCTAATAGCTCCGAACTAACCATACGGACTTCCCTAACAACATTCTCTGCACCAAGGAATCTCTTTATCAAACTATTAAGCTCATACCGTTTTAGAAACTCTAAAAACATATCATTATCTATCTGCGTATCATGCACTTTTGTCTCAATATCTAAGTTTATATTTATGGTAGCCAACTCTTTACTCAGAAAAGCATTATCTCTATCTTGGATTAACTTTTCTTGTAACTTACC
>JBAXBT010000038.1:0-9246 GCA_037141875.1 Candidatus Riflemargulisbacteria bacterium | reverse complement strand
CATTATGGGTTTGATAACAAGGGAACGATAGATAAGACTCTTTTAAACGATAAGCTTAGAGTTCCGAATGTGGATAGGATTTATTATATAAAGGAAGCTTTTAGACAAAAGTGGAGTATAGAGAAAATATATGATATTACCAAGATTGATCCTTGGTTTCTTGACCAGTTAAAAGAAATATATGACCTTGAACTTGAAATCGAAGCAACTGAAGACATTTCAGCTGAGCTTTTATATAAAGCAAAACAATATGGGTTTTCCGATAATCACCTAGCGCAAATAATGGGTGTGGCTGAGGAAGATGTTAGATTAGTTCGTAAAGAGATGGGAATAATCCCAGTATATAAAATGGTAGATACTTGTGCTGCCGAGTTTGAGGCAAAAACACCTTATTATTATTCTTCGTATGACGAAGAAGATGAGGTTATTCCTTCTACTAGAGATAAAATAATGGTTTTAGGTGGCGGTCCGAACCGTATAGGACAAGGCATAGAATTTGATTATTGTTGTGTTCATGCTTCTCTTGCGATTAGAGAAAGAGGACTTGAATCTATTATGGTTAATAGTAACCCTGAAACAGTAAGTACAGATTACGATATATCCGACAGGTTATACTTTGAACCACTTACGTTTGAAGATGTTATAGCAATTATTGAGAAAGAAAAACCAAAGGGAGTTATTGTTCAGTTTGGCGGGCAGACACCATTAAAATTGGCGAATAGGTTACTAGAAGCAGGAGCTCCAATTATAGGCACTTCACCAAGATCAATTGATTTGGCAGAAGATAGAGAACTTTTCGGGGAGATAGTTAATAAGCTTGGTTTGAAACAGCCAAATAATGGAATAGCTAGAAATATTGATGAAGCAATAAAGAATGCTAAAAGAATAGGGTATCCTGTTGTTGTTCGTCCTTCCTATGTTTTAGGTGGTAGGGCAATGGAAATAGTTTATGATGAAGTAGACTTAAAAAGATATATGACTTATGCAGTGGTTGCTTCCGAGGATAAACCTGTACTTATTGACTCATTTTTAGAAAATGCAGTAGAGGTAGATGTTGACGCGATAGCTGACGGCACAGACTGTGTAATTGCTGGAATAATGGAGCATATCGAAGAAGCAGGGATTCACTCAGGTGATAGTGCTTGTATTCTTCCTGCTCAAAACTTAAGCGAACAAGTATTAGCGGATATTAGAATTCAAACGGCCTTATTAGCTAAAGAATTGCAAGTTATAGGCCTGATGAACATTCAGTTCGCAGTAAAAGATGAGGATGTATATATATTAGAAGTAAACCCAAGAGCATCTCGCACAGTTCCATTTGTGTCAAAAGCAAACGGAGTACAGTGGGCAAAGATGGCAACTAGGGTTATGTTAGGTGAATCAATTAAAAGTTTAGGGCTTAAAGAAGTCACAGTCCCATATATAGCAGTGAAAGAAGCTGTTCTTCCTTTTGCAAAGTTTACAGGACAAGATACTATCCTTGGGCCAGAGATGAAATCTACTGGTGAAGTAATGGGTATTTCTCAATATTTTGGTAATGCTTTTGCTAAAGCACAGATAGGAGCAGGCGAGAAATTTCCACTTAAAGGCACAGCTTTTGTTTCAGTTCATAACAAGGACAAAGAAGGAGTTGTGGGGGTAGTTGATGGTTTAATTAAGCAGGGATTTAAGATTATTTCTACTAAGGGTACGGCTAAGTATCTTCGTGATAGAGGGTTTGATGTGCAAGAAATCTTAAAGGTACATGAAGGTAGACCTAACATTACGGATTTAATGCTTAATAAAGAGATAGATCTTATTATAAATACGCCTATAGGAAAACCTGCAGTATCCGATGATAAGTATATCCGTCATGCTGCTTTAAAATATAAAATATTTACGGTTACAACAATTGCAGCGGCTAAAGCAGTAGTCGAAGGTGTTCGTAGTGCAAAGTATCACGAGAATCAAGTGAAAAGTCTTCAGGAGCATTATCTCGACATCGTTTATTAAGTTTTTTAGCTAATATTTAAATAATATGTCGTTTTTGGTTTTTTCCCGTTTAATGAAGTTGTTTGTGAGCATTTTATTGTAACGTTATAGTTTTGGTCGACTTCGGTTATTGTTTTTGTTTCACGGAAAAAACGGTCATAGAATTTTTCTGAACCTGGCGAGGCGGAGATTGTGGGATTAGTTATTCCTAAGTGAATAAACATTTTTAAGGCTGATTCTAGTAGTTCATCTCCAATCTTTTTGCCTTGAAATTCATGGATAATTGCTATTTTAGAGACAGATTTAGCTGATTCACATATTTCAATAAAACCGATAAGAGTTCCTTTTTCTATTGCGAAAACTACGCCATTGTTTTGTACATTTTTATAATGTAACCAGGCGGATTTAATAGCTTTAATGTTTCTTACAGTTAGTTCTAATCCTGAAACTTTAAGTAGTTGAGGTTCAATTATCTTTATAGGAAGTTGTGAAGGGGTATTGCTGTATGGATAATTAAAAGTATCGAATTCTATTAGTCGTAGGTATGTGCTTAATTCGTGGATGGAAAATTGTTCTAAAAGTCCTGCTGACAAGAATGAGATTCCATTTTTTGAAGTAAATGTATTTGGAAGATGCCCGACCTTTACTGGGGAAAGACATTCAGGGAAAAAGGTTAAAACTGATTTAGTATTGTTAGCAACGATTTTGTTTTTCATCTTAATATATCGAAAAATATGTATTTCTAACTCATGTTTATAATTAATAGGATTTATTTTTGAAACACTCGATATATATCTTAGACAATTAAGCATAAGTGGGAGACGCTAAATGAAGCCTAAAATTATTGCTGTAAGAGATATATTTCAGGTCGAAATTCGTGGCAAGATTGTTTCAATAGAATTTAGCAGTAAGAAGTCATATGAAATATGTTGGTTTGATTATATAACAAAGGCTATTAGGGTAGACCTTGGATATAAGAATGGTCGAGAATGTAGGAAGTATGTGATAGAAGCTATTAATGAAAAGCTTAAGGAGAAAGATTACTTTCTGGTTGCAGACGACGTGCAAAGGTTTATTCTTCATAAAATACATGTTTTTTATTTAAAGCCATTAGAAAAATATATACGAGAGATAATCACATCAACGTTGAACAAGATAGAATTAGCTGGAGAAGAGGTTGCATTAACCCAGAACAGGAGAAGCGCAGGAGGAAAAAATGGAGGGCAACTTTCTGATAGGGGAGAATTGATTAGGTTTGAGATATTGTTGCGTATGCCAACAGAGTTTTCAGATGATTGCATGGCACAACGACGCGATATGGAGATTTTTACAGGGAGTAAAGCTATAGAACCAAGAGGAAGAAGGCGTTTTACTTTTATGTTGCATTCTTCACCGCTTGATTTTGATGATATTACAAAAGGATTTAAAAATGATTTCTTTTTGAGACATCACAAAAAAGGTGACGTTGATATTTTGGGTGAGAAGATTAAGTACTATATGGAGAAATCTAGTGTTCATGGGATTGCTATGTTTTTTGCATGTACTAAGGGTGACTTTGATTTTTTGATTGAGGATTTAACAAGAGAAGTTAATCGGCTAGCTAGAGAGAATAATTAGTTAGTTATTTAACAATATTGAGTTAAAATTTCTCATTATGGATATTACAGCTAAACTTAATAGACTAATTGGAAAACTTATTCATGAAAAGGAACTTATTGTGAATGGTGATAAGATTCTGATTGGGTTGTCTGGAGGGAAAGATAGCTGGACATTATGTTATTTTTTGAAAGAGTTTCGCAAAAAAGCTCCAATTGATTTTGAAATTCACGTATGTACTTTAGACGTTCATTTTAGCAAAGAACAGAAAGATATTTTGCAACAAGCAGTAGATGACTTGGGGCTAGTCTATAGTATTTATGATAATGCAATAATAGAGGTCATTAAAGAGAAAAGGAGAGAAGGCTCCAGCTATTGTTCGTTTTGTGCAAGACTACGAAGAGCCTATTTGTATGAAGCTGCTCAAAAGTTTGGGTGTAATAAAGTAGCATTGGGGCATCATTTAGATGATGCAATTGAAACGTATGTTATGAATATTTTTTATCAAGGCAGAACGAAGGGGCTTCCTTCTAAAATTAAAGCAACAAATGTTGAGGGGATAGAGCTAATACGACCACTTCTTCTTTGTAAGGAGCAAGATATCATTAAGTTTGTTAATCAAACAAAGCTACCTATAATAAAATGTAACTGTGATGGTACGGTTAAAACAGATGTAAGAAGAAAGTATGTGAAAAGTTTTTTGGCTGATTTAGAAAAAGATACTGAAGGTGTAAAACAGACAATTCTAACTTCTATGCAGAATGTAGTTACTAATCATATTTTTTAATTGTTGTTTTCCCTTGGTTAGTAGTGTCCTGTAGTTTTTTCCTCCTGTCATCTCGAGCGGCTTGTCAGGGCGTAGTTCTTGAACGAAGCCTGAAGTCGAGAGATTTTTAAGATCCCTCCACGCTTCAGTCTTCGACTGAATTGGTCGGGATGACATTAAAAAACTGCCAGACAGCTATGAATAACAATATTAATGTAACAGGTGCATTTCATGCATAAATTACCCATAATTATACGTTTATTAGTTGGATAAGTGGGCATAACTTATATAGGAGTTTATAGATGGTTAATTTTAATGACATGAAAAGTGTACAAGGATATTCAAATTCTAATAAGAAGATGGAGGAAGAAGCACTTCTCCAAAGACTTATAGACAAGAAACTGGAGCAGAAGAATCAATCAAAGAATTTACAAGAAGCCATGCAGTCTCAGAAGGCTGCAGATGCCCAAAAGTTCGAAGGCATAAAGAATAAATATGAAAATCAATTTAAAGCTTTGGAACAAATATCAAAGCAATTAAATGTTAAGGTTCAAGACCTTAGTAATAATCTTATTAAGCAAGCAGTTAATAATCTGGATAGTGCTACAAAAGAGATTGTTCAAAATATTATTAAACAAGATCAACTAGCTCAACTTAAACAAGAACATCAGAACAATCAGTTAAAGAGCAAAGGTGTTGAGCAACAATTCACAAAAGAAATGCAGTTAATGGAGAGCATTGCTAAGTCTTTAAGAATACCAGTAGATCAGCTTACAGCTGGAGATGTTCAGAAGTTCATGCAAATACTGAAGAAGACTTCGGGCGAAAACGTTACGACGCAGGACAAACTTGATCAAATAGCTAAGGAACTTGGAATACCTAAGGAGCAAATCAATACAAAAGATATCCAGAAGCTCCTTGATATGTTTAAGAAGGAGCAGTTCTCGCCAAGACAGCAAGTTAAAGAGGGACAGACTAAACAGGTTGAAACGCAGGCAGATTCAAAACTTAATAAGCTGGAGACAAGACAGGAAGACATTCAGAAAATATTAGATAAATTAAAAGTGAAACAAGAAGAGACTCTTAATAGACTTAATGGCAAAGACCAAGAATCTCAGAAGGTTTTAGAAAAACAAGTGGGCACTCTCCAAGGCAAAATGCAGCAGCTAGAGCAGAGTTTGCAGCAGTTAAATGGTCAAATCAAAAAGACATTAGATAAAGACAAAAAAGCTGAATTAGAAGACAGAAAGTCTGGATTAGAATCTCAGGTAAAAGAACTTAAAAGTAGCTTAAAGGAACTTCAGGGGCAAAGAGATAATTCGCAGCAGGTTAAAGGGAAGTACGATAGAGCGTCAACACCACAAGAAGAGCTAAATCAGATACAAACTAGAGTAAAAGAGCTAAATAATTTAGAGAAAGAATTGTCAGCGAGACTGGAAAAATCACAAGATGAAAGTAAATCAGCTCAGATAAAAGAGAAGATAGATTCTATCAAACAAGAAAAAGAAGCCTTAGTTAAACAGTCAGAAAGTATAGCTAAAGATGTTAAATCAAAACCAATACAAGATGAACAAAGTTTGATTCAGACAAAATTAAAAGAGTTAAATAATTTAGAGAAGGAATTGACTTCTAGCTTAGGAAAAGCTCCTGACGAAAGCAAAGCGTCTCAAATTAAAGAAAAAATAGATGCAATTAGACAAGAGAAAGAAACATTAATACAAAACAAAGATATACCTACTAGTAATAATAAAGATGTCAAAAAAGACACAGAAGTTTTAGGAAAGTTAAAAAATGCAAGTGAAAGTAATTCAGTAAAAGACTCATTAATAAAAGAGGTAACTTCAAAATTAGAGAAAATGGAAGCTGATATTAAGTTTAGAGAAGTATATGAGAAAGAAATAAATGAGCAGTCTTCAAAAGATGTTAAGTCAAAGTTATTAGAATTAAAGGTTACTCTTAAAGAAGTTCAGACTGCGAAGGATGGGTTAAAGTCGTTAGATAAGCTAAGTAACCAAGAAAAAGGAGTTGTCTTAAAGCAGATATTAGGTGAGATTAAAAATAATCAAGTTAAGGGTAATCTGGAGAATGTTGTTAGGCAGAGTGTTAAGGCAACTGAGCTAATAAATCAAATTGTTTCTGGAGCAAAAACAGAGATTACGGATGCAGAAGCTGTTCTTATTTCTAATGCTGATTTAGATGGACTTGGGGAGGAAGAATTAAATAATTTATTTAAGACCATCGGCGATAAGCTGGACCAACTAAAGTTGAGCGTAAGATCTATAGATGTTTTAAAGGGTTCATTAAAAACAGAAGCAAAAGAAACACAGGAAAAGAGACAAGAGGTAATAAACACATTGCGCGCGGTTGTTACTGAAAGAAGCAAGGGTGATTTAGGTGTAAATGGATTACGGAGTCTTTTTAATGCAGGAACATTAGGGCAAGAAGCAGTTGATCTTTTAATGACTCAGTTTGAGAATTTACAAACAGAAGACTCCAAAGTACAGTTCGTGCTTTTATTAAGAGGTCTTTTTGGTAAAGATATTAATGCATTAAAGATGCTTGTTAGTCTTTTAGTTAATGGCGGGAAGGTAGAAGAGTCTTTTATTGAAGAAGAAATGGGCGTGTTATTTACTAAGGAAGGCGGATTTGAGGGAGAACCTGTTAGCAAAGAAGCGTTAGATGCTTTAAAAAAGTTAACAAGGATGACTCCTGAAATGTTGTCTAATAATGAGGGTCTTCAGCAGATGGTGCAGAAGGGAAGAATAGATAGAGAGATTTTTGAAAAGTTATTTAAGAAAACAGTATCTGAGGATGCTTGGGATTTTGGCATTATGTCATTTAATAAGAATAAGGTGGGGCTCCTTAAGGAAAGAGCTGAAATCAATAGTTTAGATGGGTTTTGGAAGCTTATGGAAAGGTTTTCGTCAGGCGGAGAGTCCGAGACACAGGAAATGGCTGAACTTTTTCTTACTTGTAAGAAATTTACTAACTATCAGCGTGAGTTAGTCTCTTTTTTTATTGACCAGTATCAAGAGATTTTTATTGATCCGGATTTCCATTTATTTGATTTATATCAAAAATATATGGACGGGAATACTTTTGGTCAGATTGGCGATGGAAACAGGGAAGAGCTTTGTTTGGCAGTTATGATGAGAATGGTAAGAAGTATGGAAGGTCCTGACAAGCATCAGCAATTTGCAAAGTTAATAGAAATGACGAAACAAAAAGACGATAGTTTGGCATTTATAAGAAGCGTTGATGTATTAGAGTTTTATTTTAGTCAGGGTGGAATAATAAAACAGGAATTTTTAGATTCTAGCAAAGAATTAAAATTGTTTGATAGTACAACTGAGTGGAGAGATGAATTGAAGGCTGATATTGATGATAATACAATTTCAAAGATGATTAGTGGATTCAGTAAGCCAGTTAAACAGCTTGAAAGTGTCAAATTAGGAAGATTAGCTGATAGGCTTAAAAAGAAGTAATATTTCTATAAAATTGTAATTCATTTCACTATTATGTATAATAGTATAAGCAAATAGAGGTTATGTAATTATAAATAAAAATGATATCTAGGAAAAAAGAGATTTTAGAGCTTGTTAAAGTAATATCAAAAGGCAATAATGCCTTGGTGTACGGTCATTTATTTAGTGGTAAGACCAATTTTCTAAAACAACTCACTGTAGATTTAGATGAAGAGAAAGTAACGTATTTTTACATAGATTGTAAAAAGTGTTTTGATGAAAGAAGCTTTCTTTCTGAATACTCCAAAGAAGGATTAAGAGTTTTGTCTGGTAAAGTGGCAGGCGCAGTGAAAGATGCCTTTCAGATATTACCAAATATTAAGCCATCAATAAGCTCAAGCGGATCCAAGGGGGCAGAGCTTTCTATGTCTTATGGTTTTACCTCGGACGACATGACAAAATTTACTTTAGATGTATTGCAAGCACCATATAGGATTAGTAAATCAAGAGGAGAACAAGTAGTTGTCATACTTGATGATTATGACTATTTATTAACCATTGAAATTCTTAAATTTCATGATTTTATTTCAAAGAGCAATGATCAAGGTGTGGTGTATATATTAAGTACAGCAGATCAAGATTTATTTTTATCAATTAGCAAAAAGGAACAAAAGAATTTACATGTGGAGCTTATTCATGTTTTAGATAAAACAACAGAAGCGCAATGTCATAGGTTTATAAATGATCAATTTAATGATTTAGAAATAGAAGAAGGTGCAATAGAGTTTTTAATGACAGCATTATCTTGGGATATTAAGGCGATAAGTGAGTTTATTAATTATTATGGTAAAAACGAATTAACAGTACGAGCAATTAGACGGTCTATTAATTCTATTTTAGATAGGAAAGAACATACTTTTCAAATCTTTTTTGATTCTCTATCTGTTCATCAGAAGAAGCTTATTGTGGCTCTAGCAAAACATTCAGGTAAGCATGTTTTTAAAGGTCAGTTTATTTATAATAATGGGTTAATCTCTGTGCCCTCAGTTCAGACATCAATAAAGGGTCTTATAAAAAAACAATTTATTCATAAAGATGATGATGGTATGAAGTTTACGGATGTATTTTTCGGGGAATGGCTTCGGAGATCGTTTTAATGTTTGATTTAATAGCAATAGACATTGGGAATACCAATACTACAATTGCTTATTATAAAAATGGAGAAATCAAACGCTTAGACAATAAGAAGACAAAATATGTTTCTAGTAAGTTAAAATTGTTGTTAGCTGAAAAGATAGTAATATCTTCTGTTGTTCCTGTGACAACAGCAGTCATTTTGAAAAAGTATCCACTAGCAGAGATTTTAACTTTGCAAAACATCTCCGATATAAACTTCCCAGAGAATATAGGGATAGACAGAGCTATTAATGTGGTTACAGCAATGAAGCT
>JBAXBT010000037.1:0-9321 GCA_037141875.1 Candidatus Riflemargulisbacteria bacterium | reverse complement strand
AACTTAACAATTGAAGAGGAAACAATACTAAATCAAACATACCAATCAAGTCTCAGACAATATGAGGCTAATCGAGTACCACAACAAGACCCACTCACCATGTCACTCATGCGCTCTGAAGCTACAATCAAAATAGAACAACTAAAAGAAGAAAAAAGGTCACTACTTGCAGAGGCAACACGTATAATCGGTGGCGAAGAAATACAATTATCATTTCCAGAAACATTAACATCTAATAAGCTTCTAGAAGAATTATCCGTAATTCAAAACCTTGCAACCACTACTGGAAATGTTGATATACTAATAGCTAGCATTGAACTTATAAAAACAAACCATTTTAAACAACTAGCTAATATTTCAAACTTATTTGAATACGATCTCGGTGCAAATTATGACAACACAATGGGAACTTTCGGATGGATGGTAGGTTTAACTTTACCACTCTGGGCTAATAAAAATACTAACTTTATGCACGCTCAAGAATCAAAAGCAGATAGTGCAAGTGCTAACCTAGCAAATATTACCCAACAGGTAAAAGCTGATGTTGCAACTCTATTTTTCAAAATAGATTCAGCCGAACGCATACTTCCACTTTATAAAAACGACCTAATACCAAAAGCTAAACAGGCCAGAAACTTAGCCAAAACATCTTACCAATCAGGACAGCTAACATTAAATGAATGGGCGAACACTGAACAACGTTACTTATCAATAAATGGCCAATATTTTCAGCTACTATCTGAACGATTAACAGCCGAAGCAAATATAAATCAAATTATAGGAAGGTGACTTAAATGTTAAATAAATACGGAATTATAGTAATTCTTCTATTAGTAATTGTTCTTTTATTAATACCAAAAAATGAAGTTGAATATAAAAAAATCCTCTTCTATCGAAACCCAATGGATCCTAGCATTACATCCCCTGTTCCAAAAAAAGACGAAATGGGAATGGACTACGAACCTGTCTTTGCAGAAGGAAAAGCCACTGAAAACCCAAAGGAAGGAATTTCCTTAAGCGACAGTAATGCAGACCTTCTGTCCATTAAGACAATTATCGTAAAACTTGTACATATGAATGCTTCTATTACAGCAGCTGGAAGTGTTGCCTATGACCCAGAACTATATGTTGCTCAAGAAGAATATATACAAGCATTGAAATCTATAAGCAATCAACCAAACAATCAGGACTCCAACCAGATTCTACGTGCCTCAAAGCAAAAGCTTCTTCTTGCTGGCATGACGACTGAACAAATAGACTCTCTCGCACGTAATGGAAATCCGGACAAAAACCTATATCAACCAATCAAAAATGGTTCAGTATGGGTTTACTTTAGTGTTTTTGAAAAAGACTCCAGTCTTATTCACATTGGACAAACAGTTCAAATTGATGCTGTTGGACTTCCTGGTAAAACATTTTCAGCAGTTGTTAGAGGAATTCCTCCTGTGCTAGATAGTGATACTCGTTCGCTAAAAGTACGTGCAGAAGTCCTTAATTCAGCAGGACAACTTAAGCCTGGCATGTACATTACAGCTACTGTATTATCCAAAGGCGACACTGTTCTTGCTATCCCTGAAGATGCAGTAATTGATACCGGAATTAGAACAATAGTTTATGTAGAGTCCGAAAAAGGCCAATTTGTAGCAAGACCTATTCAATCTGGACGTAGATTCAATGGACAAATAGAAATTCTATCTGGACTAACGATTGGTGAGAAGATTGTTGCAGAAGGAAATTTCTTCATTGATTCTGAAAGTAAATTACAAGGCATGTAATGAACATTATAGACAAAATCATTGAATCCTCCGCAAAACATCGAATACTTGTTGTTTCCTTTGTATTATTAGGTCTTCTAGGAGCATTTTTTGCTATAAAAAATATTCCTTTAGATGCAATCCCAGACTTATCTGACACTCAAGTAATTGTATACGCTAAATGGGATAGACCTCCTCAACAAATTGAAGACCAAGTAACCTATCCAGTAGTAACTGCCCTTTTAGGAATACCTCACGCCAAAGATATACGGGCATTTTCCGACTATGGTTTCTCGTATATTTACGTTATTTTTGATGAAGGAACAGATATATATTGGGCACGTTCAAGAGTCTTAGAATATTTAGCTAAAGTTAACTCTCAGCTTCCCTCAGATGTTAAAATAGACCTTGGTCCTGACGCTACTGGCGTCGGATGGGTATTCGAATATGCGCTTATTGACCCTACTGGAAAACATTCACTACAAGAATTAACAACCTTTCAGAATTGGCATTTAAAATATGCTCTACAATCTGTAAAAGGTGTTTCAGAAGTTGCAACAATTGGGGGAATGACAAAACAGTATCAAATACAGATAAACCCTCAAGCTCTACTTACATATAAAATATCACTCATTGATGTAATTAAAGCATTACAGTCCTCAAATAAATCAACTGGAGCACGTCTACTCGAAATGAGCGGGAAAGAATACATGGTAACAGTTGGTGGATATATACGTTCTAGAGCTGATATTGAGCAGATTGTGCTACGGTCAAATTCAAATGGAGTATCCATCCGTATTAAAGATATTGCAAACGTAGTAATGGGTCCAGATATCCGAAGAGGTGTTGCTGAGTTTAATGGAAGGGGCGAAGCAGTAGGTGGTGTCATTATTATGCGTAACAAAGAAAATGCGTTACTCGTAATTGACCGTGTCAAAGAAAAGCTTAAAACAATTCAACTTCCAGAAGGAGTTCAGATTGCCACCACCTACGATCGTTCTGATTTAATCAAAAAAGCTATTCATACTCTCCAAAAAGAACTTGTACAACAGGTTCTCATTGTGAGCTTAATCATCTTTATCTTCTTACTACATTTCCCTTCAGCTATGATTCCTATTATTACTTTACCTATAGCAGTCATACTATCCTTTATCCCTATGTTCTTTTTAAAGGTCACCTCGAACGTAATGAGTTTAGGTGGTATTGCAATCGCCATAGGAGTTATGGTGGACGCATCAATTGTCATAATTGAAAACACACATAAACGTTTGTCTGAATGGCAAGAATCTGGAAGTAAGGAACCTAAACATGATGTATTGCTTCGAGCTGTTAAAGAAGTAGGAAAGCCTTCATTTTTTTCATTATTAGTAGTTTGTGTAGCCTTTCTTCCAATTTTCACTTTAACGGGCGTAGAGGGAAGATTGTTTACACCTCTAGCTATAACAAAAACGATGACAATGCTTTTTGCTGCTATATTAGCCATAACCTTAGGGCCAGCTCTAATTCTTATGTTTTTCACACGTATACGTCCATTTACATTTAAATCTAAAATTTTAACTAAACTAGCTAATAAACTATTGATTGGAACAATTCACAACGAGAAAGAACATCCTCTTAGTAGAAGATTAATTGCACTTTATGAACCAATAGTCCGTCGTGTTTTAGAGAAACCAAAAAAAGTTATTAGCATTGCTATTGTAATCTTTATTATTACTATGCCACTGTTTCTATTTTTAGGCAGTGAGTTTATGCCACCTCTCAATGAAGGTTCTATTCTTTATATGCCAACTACCCCACCAGGAATTTCTATTAAAGAAGCAACTCGTTTGCTTCATGCGCAAGACAGAATTTTAAAAAACTTTCCAGAAGTAGAATCCGTATTTGGAAAATCAGGACGTGCAGAAACTGCGACAGATCCAGCTCCTTTCTCTATGATGGAAACAGTAATAGTCTTAAAACCTCAAGAAAAGTGGCGTCGTCAAACTGTTTGGTACTCTAAATTCGCCCCGTTTTTAGCCCCTAGAATATCATGGGATGAATTAATTAAACAAATGAATGAAGCGCTTAATCTCCCTGGACAGGTAAATGCCTGGACCATGCCAATTAAAGCAAGAATTGATATGTTGTCTACTGGAGTAAGAACACCCGTAGGAATAAAAATATATGGTGATAATTTATCAGTATTAGAAGCTATTGGTTCAAAGATAGAAGATTTGCTCCGTCCTATAAAAGGAACAAGAAGTGTCTTTGCAGAACGAACAGCTGGAGGATATTTTGTTAACATTGAACCACGACGAGAAGATTTAGCAAGATTCGGTCTTACAATCGAAGATTTTCAGATGACCATTGGGTCGGCAGTTGGTGGTGAAAACATTACGTATACAATTGAAGGACGTGAACGTTTTCCAGTTAATATACGTTATCCTCGAGAGCTTAGAGACGACCCTGAAAAAATAAAAAACATCTACATTAGCACAATGTCCGGAGCTCAAATACAGATTAGACAAGTAGCAGATATTTCAATATCCACTGGACCTTCCATGATAAGAGACGAAAATGGCCGTTTAGCTGGATATGTCTTTATTGATGTTGCAGGACGTGACATTGGAGGCTATGTAAAAGAAGCCAAGTCTAAGTTGGCTAAAGATATTACATTGCCTGCAGGGTACTCGATTCAATTTAGTGGACAATATGAATTCATGGAACGAGTGAAAGCCCGAATGATGATTGTACTACCAGTGACACTTTTAATAATATTTTTCCTTATTCGTATAAACACTGGAAGCCTAATTAAAACAGGAATTATATTTCTAGCTGTTCCATTCTCTCTTATAGGAGTGGCACTAATCTTATTTCTTCTACGATACAATATGAGCATCGGAGTTTGGGCAGGAATTATCTCACTCCTTGGAATTGATGCAGGAATGGCCATTTATATGTTGCTTTACCTTGATTTATCTTATGATGAACGCAAATCTAAAGGGAAAATGAAAACAATTAAAGATTTGAAAGAAGCTATTGTTGATGGAGCGGCACACAGAATACGCCCAAAACTAATGACTGTAACTACAGCTTTCATTGGATTAATGCCAATTATGCTAGCGAGATCTTCTGACGTTGGAGCAGATGTAACTAAACGTATAGCAGCTCCTATGGTTGGTGGACTTCTTACTTCATTTTTAATGGAATTATTAGTCTATCCTGCAATCTATTATTTATGGAAAGCCAAGGAATTAAATAATAAAAATAAGGAGGTGAAAAAAAATGAATAAATCAGCTATTATTTTAACTATAGCCTTACTTACTTTCGCATTTGCTGGTGAGACTATGAATGGGATGAGTGGAATGTCTGACATGAAAGGCATGAACCACCAAACAAAACCAACAGTAAATACTGTTATGACTGACAAATTAGTTATTTGCCCAGTTTCAGGAGAAAAGATTCTACCAGAAAAAGCATTTAACTCTACAGTTTATAAAGGAAAAACATATTATTTCTGTTGTAAAGCATGTAAGCCAATGTTTGAAAAGAATCCAACTAAATATCTAAACAAAAAATAGTTATTTGCAATGCTAATTGAGAGTCTACAAATTTTTAGACTCTCAATTATATAAACCAATTATATGACTTTTACAAACATACATTTATCATCATTTGGTCCATAGAAATCCTTAAGTTGAGCTTCAATATAATAATCACAACCTAAATAAAATTTCCTAGTAGGTAAATATTGTTCACGAGAGGATGTTTCAACATAGACTCTACTTCCTCCCAGTTGCTTTATTAATTGCTCTGTTTTAAACATAAGTTCCTTACCTATACCTAATGCTCGATACTCATTGTCGACAGCAATCCAATACAAATCATAGCTATTTACCGTACCATCGATTGGACCATAACAAACATAGCCAACAACTTTATTATTAAACTCAGCAAATAGAAAATAATACCCACTTTTAATACCTTTACTTAAACGCTCTTCTATAAGTTCAACCGCAATGTCCAATTCATTAATATTAAAGAAATTTGTGGACGCAACTATTCTTCTTATATCATCAACATCTCCGGCTAAAGGTGTTTCGCGAAATATAATTTTACTTACTAGTGTAGAATCTTTCATTTTGGTGCCTTTATGTTATTTATTATTTGTTCTACCATTTGTGAATAAGTCCATCCGTTTTCTGTTGAAGAAGCAACAAATCCGCTATCTTCAGCTATTCCTGGATTAGCATTAACTTCTAAGATATAGGGCATATTATTCTTATCTACTCGAAAATCAACTCTCGCGTAACCATTTAGCTTAAATATATACCAACATTTTAAAGAAATTTTCTTTAAATTTTCAAGTAATTTCGCATCTGCTGGCTTAAAACTGAAAGATCTAACTGTATTTTGATATTCAAAAGTTGACTCATCCCATTTAGCAGAATAACTTACAATCTTTGCTTTATCAGGAGGGAAATTAACAAACTTTATCTCAGCAATTGGCAAAACCATTGGATTTTCAGTAGAACCAATAATAGAGACATTAAACTCACGTCCGTCGATATATTCTTCAGCGAAAAAGTTATCACTAAATTGCATATTTCTGGAAATAATAAATGATTCTAACTCCTCTTTCGTTTCAAAAATCCTGACTGAGAAGTCATCTATATTAATAGAGGCATCTTCCACTGTAGATTTAACAATTACCTGTTTATTAAGTAGATTAGAAGCGTCAACAAAGGGTGTTAACTCATACCAATCTGCAGTTGTAAGACCAAATTGACGCAAGAGAACCTTTGCTAACACCTTATTGGTTGTAGTGTAAGTAGCAGCGGAAGAACATCCACTATAAGCAACGTTATAAAACTCTAACAAAGTCGGAGCTAAATGTAAAAATCTACCTTCCATCTCAACTAAATTAAAAACAAAATCTGGATTAAAACCCTTTATGTCCATAAAAAGCATTTCTGTATTTTCTGGACTGAATTCTTTTATTAGTGTTACATAGCCTAAAGAAATCAACGCTTTATCTACGTTATCTATTTGGATTAAAGTATCTATCTGGTCTTGTGCTTTTGGATCAACTATTTGCTGATGTAAAAGCACAGCCCTTTTAAGAGGCGGCGACATCAACTACCACCTTACTTAGTCTCTTCACTGCAGAATCCATAATCATTTTAATAAGCTCAGTATAAGAAATCTTTAAATGTCTGCACATAATAGGCAAGTCTGAATCCATAGGATTAAGACCAGCTAAAGTGTTTACCTCAATGAAGTTAGGTACTCCATATTTATCAATACGTATGTCTATCCTGCCACCGTCTCTACATCCTAAAGCCTTCCATGCTCTAAGTGCTACTTCTGCACTTAGTTGTGCATCAGAATCAGTAACTATATTATATTTAACCAACTCCAAATAATTTTGTTTAATCTCATATGAATAAATCTCTTGTTCAGCTTTTTTCGTAACTGATACTTCTAAAACTCCTAATGCTTTGGCATCTGAACCAGTTCCGACAATACCAACAGTAAACTCTCTGCCTGGCAAATATTCTTCAACGATAACAGGCTGTTTAAATTTACTTAATAATTCGGTTACTGTTTTAGATAATTCTTGTTTATTATTGATTTTTGATGTTGAACTTATACCTTTACTGCTACCCTCAGCAACAGGCTTTGCAAATAAAGGATAATCAAAATTAAGTGTATCTAAATCAGACATTTCTTCAATTACTTTAAATCCTGCCGTTGGGATACCTTTATCGTTAAGTACATGTTTAACGAGACCCTTATGTTGAGCAAGAGAATGTATTGTAGATGTAGAAAAAGTAGAGGGAATACCATAAGCATCTA
The DNA here is from genome assembly GCA_037141875.1 of Candidatus Riflemargulisbacteria bacterium. Classification (GTDB taxonomy): domain Bacteria; phylum Margulisbacteria; class Riflemargulisbacteria; order GWF2-35-9; family DYQY01; genus DYQY01. Next base: position 1,728 of record JBAXBT010000037.1, on the reverse strand, counting down.
GCAGATTAGGTATCTGTGATTCCCGAGAGATACCATGTAAGCCCTCAGCAATATTAAAAACTAAGTCCCATTTCTTTCCATGATTTAACATATTCACTAATTGATTAATATTCCCTATTCTTTCTGTTTCATATCCTAATTGTTTTAAACTAGCCTCAATTGCTTCTATAGTTTCAATATTATCAAATTCAGCAATTTCTTCATTACTGTAACCCATTTGCTTATAATCCTTTTTTAGGTCATACGTAATACCAACCATTAGCTTCTCGTTTTTATCCTTATCTACAGGGTCATAATAAGTATATGTTTTATCTTGATAGTTGCTTAAAATAACCTGACTGCCGTTTCTGCCTTTATAATAATCAGGAAGAATCGGTATCTTTCCACCTCCACCTGGTGCATCAATAACATAGTGAGGAATTGCATAACCAGAAGTATGTCCTCTTAAACCTTTAATGATCTCAAGACCTTTCTCAACTGTTGTTCTGAAATGGGTGGAACCTAAAATAAGATCACATTGATATAAATAATAAGGTCTTACTCGAACTTTAAGTAATTCATGAAACAACTTCTTCATAGTTGGAACGTTATCGTTAATTCCTTTTAACAGTACTGTTTGGCTTCCTAAAGGGATTCCTACATCTGCAAGTCTTGTACAAGCTTCTTTAGTTTCAACTGTTAATTCATCTGGATGAGTAAAATGTAAACTTATAAATAAATTTTTATGTTTCTGTAATATTTTAACTAACCGTTTTGTTATCCTTTGCGGCAAAACTGCTGGTATCTTTGTCCCAATTCTAATTATATCTAAATGCTTTATTTTACTTAAACTAGATAACAACCACTCAATTTGGTTATCTGACAGTGTAAGTGGATCTCCTCCAGATATAATGACATCTCTTATCTCAGGATGTGCTTTAATGTAATCAATAGATGTTTGCCAATAAGTAAAACCTGTTTTTTGTTTCGAGGCATCACCTACAACTCTAGAACGAGTACAATAACGACAATTTACTGAACAGAAATTAGTTACTAATAATAATGCCCTATCTGGATATCTATGAATAACACCATTAACCGGCCTTGTAGTGTCTTCCCCTAAAGGATCTAATGCTTCTTCTTTAGCTACTAGCATTTCATCGATTACAGGAATAACCGTTCTACGTAATGCTTGTTCAGGATTATTAGTATCAATCAAACTCGCATAGTAAGGAGTGATAGCGATTGGTAATTTCCCTTTGGCAAATTTCTTCTCCAAAATAGCACGTTCATCATTACTTAAATCAACAATAGTTTCTAAATGCTTCAATGTTCGTATTTTATTTCGAAGTTGCCAGTTCCAATTACTCCAGTTACTTATATCGGAATCTGGAAAATGTATTTGATAAAATTTTATAGAATTATCACTAATTGGAAAAGCTTGGTTTTTGTAGTTTATGAGTGGTTGAAACGTTATAAGGTTTTTATCGTAGACAGGCAACCTTAGACCAGAGTTTGTTAGGATTAAATCATTTAAAAGACCGCCCAGTGGAGGCTCAGCATCATCGGAAATATCTTCTGAACAAGAGCCACTATTAAAAAAATTAAAGCTACTGTTTTGGCTTGTCATTTTCTTGAATTAGTTCCCTCCCTTTTTATAAATATTTTTATCTATTTATATTATCTATCATATTGATTTATTTATATAATTCAAATGAACATATAATAAATCATTTTCAGCAAAAATAA
>JBAXBT010000036.1:0-9364 GCA_037141875.1 Candidatus Riflemargulisbacteria bacterium | reverse complement strand
GGGTCGTTATCAGTGAACTCTACGCAAACAAAAACCCCCCGCCGCGGCGGGGGGCTTTAAAAATCTTTTCGCTAAATACTGTGTACTTAGTTGGACTCTACAGTTCCAGTCGCTGGGTAATATGCCCATCCGCCCGTTCCTGTTTTGCCTGTGGTGACTACTGTATTTACGTTCGCTGTTGACATCGGGTTGTTTGGAATAACTCCCTCTGCAAACATCGATCCCGTTAATGTGGTAGCAAACCCTGACAAACCGCTGGTGATTCTGTCAGCATAATTCATTGCAACAGCAGATCTGATCGCACCAAGTGTGCCATCCATTGCAGCCTGCTTTGCTTTTGTTGTAAGATCTACATATCTTGGTACTGCAATCGCTGCCAAAATACCAAGAATCACGATCACCATAATCAACTCAATTAATGTAAAACCTTTCCTATTCATTCTTTTTTCACCTCCCCTTTCTATAACTCTTTTTTGGTTCTCCCAAATGATACACCATTTACTATTTCATGTAAAGACTAAACATGTTCCACATCGGCATGAATATTCCCAGAGCAAGAAGCAGTACAAAAGCTCCTAGCACAAGAATAAGAACAGGCTCAATCATCGATGAAAGATTGCCCAAAAGATCATCCGCATCATTTTCAAAATACACCGCCGTTTTAACAAGCATCTCTGAAAGGTTTCCTGATTTTTCACCAACCCTTATCATCTGCGCCCCAAGAACTGGGAAAACCGGATGCACTGCCAAAGCAACTGACAATGGTTCTCCTCCGAGAACACTTTTTCGAATCGCCATTATCACCGAAGACAGATAAACATTGTCACTTGTGGCCGAGGCAACCTCAAGAGCATCGGCAACTGGCACTCCGCTTGATAAAAGATCAGCAAGTACCTTAAAAAACCTCGCAAGAGAAACTTTGGTCAACAGCTTCCCAAATATCGGAGCTTTAAGCATATATGTATCAAAATTTATATCATAAATATAAATAGGTTCACCACAAAATACACATTTATCAAGTTCTACGGTGTTAACCCATTCAAATGCTTCAGCACGATATCTATCTTGATAATTTATTTTATAATTTTCTTCAGTTCCAAGTGTTAAAGAATAATTAAATTTAAAATCTGGATTTATTTGACATTGTTGAAACGATGCATTCATTTCATCTCTTGAAGGATATCTGTTTAAATGTTTTTTATAAAATTCTCCAATATCTAAATGTGCTTTTTGAATTATAAAATCCCATTCAAAAAAATTTCTAAATGGAAATTTTACATCTTTATATTCCCAAGCAGGAAAAATTTCGTCATAATGTGGCATTCTATCTGTATACTTATTTTTCCACAATTTTATCATTTCTTTAAGTGCTTCCCATGCAATATCGTATACTTCTTGACAGCAGACTTCACAATCTTTGTCATTAGTATATTTATCTGTATGACCTAATCTATAAGAAACTTCTTGTGAACCCATTAGCGGATACCAAACAATATCTTTCATATTATTTCCTTTATGTCCAACAATTATACGCAATTTTTTAAATATGTCAAATAATTATTTTCGAAGATCAAACAGACAGACAAATAATTTTGATGAGAACTTTTTTAATAGACTTGCTGACGATAATGCTCAGGAAGTTGGTAGAGACATAGAAGATTTGGAACTACTAAGAACTATTTACAAGGCGCTCGATAAAATAGATTATCGTTATCGTGGAGTGCTGATACTTAAAGAAATTAACCAGCTTCCTTATGAGGAAATTGCTGAGGTAACAGGTTTAGATATAGGGACAGTTAAATCAAGAGTATATAGAGCTAAATCAAAACTTAAAGAGCTTTTGAAAAATAAAATCCCAGCCTATGTTTAGTTTTTCTTCATTTTTGCCTTGATGCAAAAACGAAGCAAAAAAATCAAGACCTCGCAAAACTCGGTCAAATAAATATTTGATTAAAAATAATTGAAGAGGTCACCGAGTGATTTTGCTTGCAAAATTGTATCGAGGCGCCGAAGTGTAAGTGTTTGGATTTTGTAATTTGGATTTTCTTTATAGTTTTGGCCTGCCCAGGCGAAGCTGAGCGACATTTTATACTTGCTTGTCCGGCTTCATTCTTCGAATTGCGCCGTGACAGTCTTCGCTAACCTCCTCGCTAGCTCGTCGCTAAGCGAAGACTGGTGCGGATGAGAGGACTTGAACCTCCACGCCGAAGCACCAGATCCTAAGTCTGGCGTGTATGCCAATTTCACCACATCCGCGAACACCGTTAAAGCTAGAACATTTTACGATAGGAGCTGTATTTATGCAATATTCAGAAATATCCCTATATATAGGTGCCGTCAGTTTTTGTTTTTCTTCTTGAGATGCATGTAATAAGAGCGATAGGCTACTCATTAAAAAATATAAATACATTAACTTGTGAACAGTTTGTTAATAACCTGTTGATAAGATAAAAAAAGACGATAATCAAGCATAAATTGGAATAATTGACTTTTGCTTATGTAGTGTGTTAATTTATTATCTGTTGAAATAAAACACTATATGTAGGGGTTGAGGTAAGCTAATGAAATGTCCGTTTTGTGGTAGTGATGAAGATAAAGTGATTGAATCAAGGACGTTATCAGAAGGTGAAGCGATCAGAAGGCGTCGCGAGTGTTTATCATGTAGCCAGAGGTTTACTTCTTATGAGAGATTAGAAGAACGTCCAGTTGTCATTATTAAAAGTAAGGGGAACAAAGAGTTTTTTAAGAAAGAGAAGATTCTTAATGGAATGTTGGCTGCCACAGAAAAAAGACCAGTAACTGTTATGCAGATACAGTCTATTGTAGAGGAGATAACTGAAGAATTGCACCGTCGTACCGAGAGGGAAGTTCACTCTAAAGAAATCGGACAGATGGTTATGGATAGATTGCAGAATTTGGATCAAGTGGCATATGTAAGATTCGCCTCTGTGTATAAACAGTTCAAGGATGTAAGCGAATTTATAAAAGAAATAAAGAATATGTAATGAAAGGATTATTTAGATGGTAATAGCAGAACTGAAAGAGATATTAAGAGAAACAGGAAATTCAAGAGGACTTATAAAAAAGGTAATAAAAAGAAACAGTGAGATAGTTGATTTTGACAGACAGAAGATAGTCGATGCTATTTTTAAAGCAGCAGAATCTGTTGGAGGAACAGACGCTGGTTTAGCAAAAGATTTAACTGATAAGGTTATTCACAGACTTACTGATACTTATAACAAGAAAACAATTCCTGCTATCGAAGAGATACAAGATATTATTGAGAGAGTTTTGATTGAAGAAGGACATGCAAAGACAGCAAAAGCCTACATTCTTTATAGAGAGCAAAGAAGCAAGATTAGAGATAAGGAAAGACTTATACTTGATATCAATAAGGTAATGGATGGTTATTTAGCTCAGTCAGATTGGCGTGTTAATGAGAATAGTAATATCAATTATTCTTTAGGTGGTCTTATTTTGCATAACGCAGGAGCTATAACTGCTAACTATTGGTTAAAGAACATTTATACTAAAGAAGTTGCTGATGCTCATCAGCATGGTGATTTTCACATACATGATCTTTCTATGTTCTCTGGTTATTGCGCTGGATGGTCATTAAGACAACTTATTGAGGAAGGGTTTGGAGGAGTTGCTAATAAAATAAACTCAAAACCTGCAAAACATTTAAGTACTCTTATTTCTCAGATGGTTAATTTCTTGGGGACTATGCAAAATGAGTGGGCTGGAGCTCAGGCTTTTTCTAGTTTTGATACTTATTTAGCACCATTTGTTAGAGTGGATAATCTTAGTTATGAACAGGTGAAGCAACAAATCCAGAGTTATATTTTTAGTATTAATACACCATCAAGATGGGGTAGCCAAGCACCTTTTACAAATATTACGTTGGATTGGACAGTGCCATCTGATCTAAAGGATAGACCAGCGCTTATTGGGGGCAAACAGTTAGAGACAACCTATGCAGATTATCAGAAAGAAATGGATATGCTTAATAGAGCGTTTCTTGAAGTAATGATGGAGGGTGATTCTGACGGAAGAGGTTTTGCTTATCCTATCCCTACCTATAACATTACTAAAGAGTTTGATTGGGAAAGTCCAAATGCTAAGCTTTTGTTTGAAATGACTGCAAGATATGGAACTCCTTATTTTCAGAATTTTATTAATAGTAACCTTGACCCAACAGATGTGCGTTCAATGTGCTGTCGTTTGCAGTTAGATAAAAGAGAGCTAAGAAATAGAGGCGGAGGTCTTTTCGGGGCGGATGAGTTTACTGGTTCAATAGGAGTTGTTACTATTAATCTTCCAAGGATTGGGTATCTTTCTAAAACAAAACAAGAGTTATTTAGAAGACTTGATGATCTCATGGCTCTAGCAAGTGATTCATTGGTAGTGAAGAGAAAGATTGTTAATAGGTTACTTGAAATAGGACTATATCCTTACACCAGAAGATATTTGAAGCATTTTAATAATCATTTTTCAACAATAGGTCTTAATGGGATGAACGAATGTCTTCTTAATTTTATGGGTAAAGACATTGTATCTGAAGAAGGCCTTGAGCTATCTGGTGAGATAATTGATTTTATGAGAGAAAAATTGCAGACATATCAATTAGAAACAGGAGACCTTTATAACCTTGAAGCAACACCAGCGGAGTCTACTTCTTATCGTTTTGCAAAGATGGATAAGGAAAGATATCCAGACATTATAACAGCAGGTGTTAAAGATCCTTATTATACTAATTCAACTCAATTGCCGGTAGATTTTACTTCCGATATTTTTGAGGCATTAGATCATCAGGAAAAGGTGCAAAGCAAATATACTGGTGGTACTGTTTTTCATGGAATGTTAGGTGAGAGACTAAAAGACCCTGAAGTATGTAAGAGATTGGTAAAGAAGATAGCTTATAATTATAAGATTCCTTATTTTACAATTTCCCCTGTATTTTCAGTTTGTTCAATACATGGTTATTTGGATGGGGAGCATTTCAATTGTCCAGTTTGCAAGGAGGAAAAAGAGCTAGAATTGAAAACAAAGATAAAAGAATTAGAAAAGTATTTTGACGAGCAAGAGCAGAAGACGGCTTGATTAAGGAAGGGGAAGAAAAAAATGGAAATAAGAGAAGAATTAGGAAGACAGATAGAGGATTTGAAATCGCAACTTGAGCACGTTAAAGGGCAAGAGGCGGAAGTATATGCAAGGATTGTAGGATATTACAGACCAGTAAATAATTGGAACAAAGGGAAAAAAGAAGAGTTCACTCAAAGACTTCATTTCATTTGTAATGACGATAATACAGCAGCAAAGAAAGAGACTAGTGTTGTTTTAGAGTCTGCAAATATGGTCAGTGATAACAAGGAGTCCTTACAGATAATAGTAAATGAAAAAGGTAAAATTAAGCAGTATAAAATGTTTTATTCTGAGCATTGTCCTGGATGTAAGCCAGTAAAAAATATTTTGTCACAATCTACAATGAAGGGTACAGATGTTAATGCTAGTACCAGAGAAGGCTTAGAAGAAGCAATAAGAAATAATATTACAGGAACACCAACAGTTATTTTCTATGATGAACAAGGAAATGTTGTACAGAAGGCCCATACGTCAGCTCAAGTAGAACAGTTACTATTTGTTTAATGCAAGGTTGGCAAAAAACCAGCTTTATTGATTATCCTGGTAAAATTGTCTACGTATTTTTTTACGTAGGTTGCAATTTTAGGTGCCCGTTTTGTCATAATGGTGATTTAGTTTTAGGTAAAGGGGAACAACAGGATTTAGATGAGTTAGAAGTTATTGAAAAGATAAGCAAAAAAAAACATCTTTATGAAGCAGTTGTTATAACAGGTGGAGAACCAACGCTGGTTAAAGATTTAGAAAAAACCCTTATTTTAATTAAAGAAAAAACAGGACTTCCAATAAAACTTGATACTAATGGAACTACTCCAGAAATAGTAGAGCAACTTTTAAGTAAGAAGTTAGTTGATTATGTAGCTATGGATATCAAAACTTCCTTAGCCAAATATCCAACAATTTTTGCTGATAATAACGATAAGGACGAGCTTGTTGCAAAAGTAACTAAAACCATTGAGTTACTTAAAAAGCAGAAGAAAGTAGATTATGAGTTTAGGTCCACGTTATACCCTCCATTATTTGAAGATAGTGATTTGGAAGGCATTGCAACACTTGTAAAGGGAGCAAAAAATTACATTTTGCAACAATATAATCCAAGAAAGACGCTCGAAGAAGGGTGTAGCAAAGAAGTTTTTTCAACCAATAAGCTAAATGAACTTCAGGAATACTTTTCTAAATTCGTAAAGAATTGCGAAATACGATAAAGCTTTTGGCTTTAAGCTTTTGGTTTTAAGCTTTATAATAAAAATATGTTAGCTAAGAGAATAATCCCATGTTTAGATATAGATAATGGCCGTGTTGTAAAGGGTGTTAACTTTGTCGATATAATTGATGCTGGAGATCCCGTAGAGTTAGCTAAAATATATGATGAACAAGGTGCAGATGAATTAGTTTTTTTAGACATTACAGCTTCTTCAGATAAAAGAAATACCGTAGTTGATTTAGTGAGACGAGTTGCTGAACAAGTATTTATACCATTTACTGTGGGTGGTGGAATAAGAACTGTTGAGGACGTTAGAGATGTTCTAGCAGCTGGAGCAGATAAAGTGTCGGTAAATACTGCTGCAGTTAACAATCCAGAACTTATAACCGAAGGATCTCACAAATTTGGCGCTCAATGTATGGTTGTAGCAATAGATGCCAGAAGAAGGCAGAACTTGGTGCAAGCAGAGGTTATTCCACAAGATGTTAATTTGGATTGTGCTTGTGATGCAAACAGTAAATATGAGGTTGTAATCCATGGTGGAAGAACAAGGACAGGAATGGATGCAGTTCTATGGGCAAAGAAGGTAGAACGGTTAGGGTCAGGAGAGATTCTTTTAACTAGCATGGATGGTGATGGTACGCAAAAAGGTTATGACTTGGAAATGACCAAAGAAATAGCTGATGCTGTTAGTATTCCGGTGATAGCCTCAGGTGGCGCAGGAACGGTTGAGCATATAGCAGAAGCTTTAAAAGTTTGTGATGCAGCGCTACTTGCATCCTTGCTACACTACCGCAAATTAACGATTCCTCAGATTAAAGAGTTTCTAAAAAAGAAGAATATTCCCGTACGACAATAAGATATAAATTTTTATTGTCATTCCCGCGCAGGCGGGAATCTGTTTCTATTCAAAAGTAAACTTTTAGATTTTTTTATGTTAAGGTCACTCTTAGCTATCGCTTTCGAGGATTGCCGCTAAATTCGTTCCTCATTAAGCGGAGCAATTGCATTGCCTCTCTTATTACGTTCAGGATGCTTCGGGACAGTGTTTTATATATTAATTGCCCCTTATAAGGGGGATGTCGCAAAGCGACAGGGGGATTAATTTGATTAGTCGGTATTCTTAATCTCAACTTTAATAGAACAAAAAAACACAATGTTTTATAACCTTGCGGTTGGGAATAATAACAATGTAAGAAACAAAGGGGGCAAATAAATCATGGATGAAAAACAATTAAGGACAATAATCGATCAAGTGAATCAGTTAGGTGGACCAGAAACAGAAAAGTCACAGAAAGTAGAATATATGATGGATTTCGGAAGCGTTGCTGTAATGGTTAATATGAGTCTTAATTAGACTGTAGTAATTTAAAGGGTATTGTTACTGTCTTGTCGTTATCTAAAGAAAAATTTATTTTGAATCCTTGAGTTGTTTTATCCAGTATCGCTGGGAAGATAATAATCGAAACTATTTCAGAGTTAGGATAAATTAGCTGATCTTTGAACCCGGTAGTTTTTATAATGTGATCTATTTCTTTCTCGGTTTTTTGAATTTCCATTTGTAATAATTGATTTCTTTCCACGTTATATATTTTTGTTTGTAATGTTTTTATTTCTTCCTCATAAAGATATAAGTTGCTACTAGAAATATCTCTTTCTTGTAGCCTTTCAAGTTCTAAATTCATATTTCTGATTTCTGCTGAGGAAAGCTCTTTTTGAGAGCCTTTGTATAAAATGTCAGACAAGAAAGGGTAGGTGCTTGCAAAAGGTTTATGCTGTACTTGAGCGTCGTCTATAAGAACAAAGCTATTATTTATCTTAGTCCAGACAGGTGTCTCATTAGTGTTTCTTATTTTAACAATAAAGGTTGTGCTTAGATTATGATTAGTAAATATATTATGGATATTTACTTGTTGATGATTATTAATTGTATAAGGATATATCGAGTACACAAGGCCTTTATATAAAATAGGTTTAGCTTCTTCTGGGATAATGCTATATTTTTGACATCCAGACAGAGTAATAGTAAAAAGTAGTAGCAGACTAAATAATATCTTCTTGTTCATAGCGTTCTCTGATTATACCATAGTTGCCAAGGTGAAATGTCGAGCCTTGGTTAGCGTTTTTATCGATTATAAAGTTTTCCTTGTTTATGGTAATAGATGTTCCGTTCCAAGCTTTATCTTTGATTACAATAAGACCAGTTCTTTGAGGTAGCGGTACCTCTTCATTAGAAGTTTTATTTTTAGATAAAATATTCAGCTGTTCTTTAAGTTGTTCTTGAAGTTCAAAAACAATAGAGGTCAGTTGGATGAAAGCACTATCTTTAATTAATAAATTTTTGCTTTTTTCGGAAGATATTTCGTAACGAGAAAGTTCTTTAGTAGCATTTTGATATTTTCGTTCAGTAGTTTGCATTTCTTGGATAAGGTAAGCTATAGTTTTGTTTTTTTTATTTATATCATAGTTAAGGGTTAATTCTGTTTTAGTCGTAATCCTTTCAGCTCCTGAAGATGTCATGATAATATTTTCTTTGGCTGTTAGTTTCCCTCCTGCGGCTTTTTTTTCTATATAGATACTTTTACCAGAATTAAGTGTTGCATGAAGTGACTCATAACCTATGTTAATGTCACCTTCAATAGTTGTTAACTTAGAATTATGTACGTATCCACAGAAGATACCTTTTTTAGCAGTAGCTTTGGAACTATTACCAAAGAAACCTGTTAGTAGATAAATATAACCTTTTGCTTCAAGAATAGTCGTATCACTTGTGCTATAGATGGTTATGTCATGGGTTGCTTTTATAGTACTGTTTTGTACCATATTTTCAATTATGACTGTGCCATCAAATTCGATATTTTGGTTAATAACTGGTTCTTTGATAATCAAGGTTGGGATTACCTCTATTACCTCACTACTATAATGTATTATTCCACTTATTGTTGGCATAATATCTGTTTTATTTTCAAAAACATTTTTTCCGAGATTAAGAGGTTTTCTTGGTTGTATTCTGGTAGG
>JBAXBT010000035.1:0-9368 GCA_037141875.1 Candidatus Riflemargulisbacteria bacterium | reverse complement strand
GATTGAGCATTATTTCTTCAAGTTCTAGAAGTTTGATGGAATAGGTATTTCCCGCGGAAAGTGCTCTTATCCTCATTTCAGCGATTCTATCACCTAATTTATTTAGCATGATTTGCCAAGTTTTCGGAAAAGTTGATATTTTAGGAATAATAGAAATAATTTTATAGTGCATATCAAATTATCGTGGAAATTATTGTATAGTTGCATATAATTTAGTTATGAGTGTTATTAAAGGTGCTAAGGGAGAGCAAGTTGCCGAGAAGTATTTGAGGTCTGTAGGATATCAGATATTGGCAAGCAATTATCATTCTTATTTTGGAGAGGTAGATTTGATATGCAAAAAGGGCGAGACAGTTGTTTTTGTTGAGGTTAAAAATTATAAGAAAAACAGCATAAAAACTCCTTATCAAGCTGTGAGTTCTTCTAAACAACACAAGATAATTACAACAGCAAAAATGTATGTAATGGAGAATCATCTTGATAATGTGTCAGTTCAGTTTGATGTTTTGATAATTGAATCTGGCAATGTAGTAGATCATTTAGAGGGTGCATTCACTTTATAAATAATACATTTAGTTAATTACATATATTTTTTAATTCTGGCAAATTGACTAACGATAATTAACATAGTACGATTTTTGAGGTATGCAACTCTTACAAGATTTTATAAACAAAGCAAAATCAAAGAAATTAAAAATAGTTTTACCTGAAACTTCAGATGATAGGATTATTGAAGCAACAAAAAAAATCATCGAACTAGACCTTTCTCATATAATTTTAGTAGGAGATAGAGTGGTTCTTAATTCAAAATTTTCAGAACATGAACTATCTTGTGTGACCATTTACGATCCAGGATTAGATACAGAAATGACAGATAAACTTTCAGCTATTCTTTATGATAAGAGAAAGCATAAGGGAATGACAATTGAGAAGGCTAGAGAAGAGGTAGTTGGTAAGACTCATTATTTTGGCGCTTTATTAGTAGAAATAGGAGTGGCAGACGGAATGGTGTGCGGTGCTGCATGTACAACAGGAGAGACTATTAGATCTATTGTTTATTGTGTTGGAATAAAGCCAGAAAGCAAACTTATTTCTAGTTTCTTTGTTATGGTTACTCCAAAAGAAGAATTTGGAGTTAATGGAACTTTATTTTTTGCTGATTGTGGGGTTAATCCAAATCCAAACACAGAAGAGTTAGCAAGTATTGCGATAGATACGGCTAATTCTTTTAAGCAATTAATGTTTATGGAGCCAGTTGTTGGGATGTTGTCATTTTCTACTAAGGGCAGTGCAAAGCACGAGCTAGTTGATAAAGTGATCAATGCTACAGAAATAGTTAAAAACACTCGACCAGATCTTATTGTTGATGGAGAGTTTCAGCTAGATGCTGCAATTGTTCCAGCTATAGCTGCGAAGAAGGCCCCTGATAGTAAAGTGGCTGGTAAAGCAAATTGTTTAATCTTCCCTGATCTTCAATCTGGAAACATAGGCTATAAATTAACAGAACGCTTAGCAGGAGCGGTAGCCATCGGTCCAATAATTCAAGGATCAAAGAAACCTATTAATGATTTAAGTAGAGGGTGTAGCGTGGATGATATTGTTTATGTAACAGCAATCACTATTCTACAAGTTGAGGGTAAATGATAATACTAGTTTTGAACTGTGGAAGTTCTTCTGTAAAATATGCCCTATATGATTGGGATAAGAATTCTTTAATAACAAAAGGCAACCTAGAGAGAATCGGCCAAGAAGGTGGTTATTCTTCACATAAAGAGGCGATTGAAAATATGTTGTTTGGGCTTGCGCAAGGTGACGAAAAGGTAATAGATAGCATTCAGGACATTAATGCCGTTGGCCATAGAGTGGTTCATGGAGGAGATAAGTTCAATAAGTCAGTTTTGGTTACAGATGAAGTATTAAAGGTAATTAAAGAGGTTGCGCAGTTAGCGCCGTTGCATAATCCACCAAATATTGTAGGAATTGAGTCAGCGATGGAGATAATGCCAGAGGTTCCTCAGGTAGCTATTTTTGATACAGCATTTCATCAGACACTTCCACCTGAAGCCTATATGTATCCTGTTCCTTATGAATGGTATGAGCAATATGGCATTAGGAGATATGGTTTTCATGGTTCATCTCATTTGTACGTCAGTAAAAGAGCGTCTCGTTTTCTAGGCATTCCAAATGATAAGTCTGACTTGATAACCTTACATATTGGTAATGGAGTTAGCTTTACTGCAATTGAAAATGGGAAATCCGTAGATACCTCAATGGGTTTTACTCCATTAGAAGGTGCAATGATGGGTACAAGATCAGGAGATATCGATCCAGCAATAGTTGGATATATGTCTGAAAAACTAAACATTACAGCAGCTGATACTATACAGATATTGAACAAAAAAAGTGGTCACTTAGGGATTACTGGAAAATATACGGATAGAAGAGATATTACAACAGCTATTTCCGAGGGTGATAAAAGAGCTGAACTGAGTATGTCTATGGAGATATATAGGATAAATAAATATATAGGAGCTTATATGGCTCGGTTAAACAAAGTTGATGCAATTGTTTTTACAGCAGGTGTTGGTGAGAATAATTTTTATATTAGAGAAAAATCCATGCAAAGTCTTGGAAACATTGGTGTTAAGTTAGATATAGAAAAGAATAAGTTAGTGAATTGTAAGTATGGAGAAGCAGTGATTTCTTCACCTGATTCCCGCGTTAAAGTTCTCGTGATTCCTACTGACGAAGAAGCTGTGTTAGTTGAAGATGTAGCTGCAATATTGCAGGGAACTTATGATTTTCATTGGAATTATAAGTACAGATTTGAAAGCTAGACCTCGGTCCTCTCCCACGGAAGTTCTTAATATTTTCTGACAAAGATTGGTGCTGCGACCCTCTCCATTTCATGAGTGAAATGGAGAGGGTCGCAGCATGTTCACTTTCTTAGTAGATCTAAAGTATCTTCTGCGGGGAGAGGTTACTCTTTGGCTTTTTGTAATAACAGATAAATGCCGAGTAGGCCGACTACAGTGTTTGGTAACCATGCTGCCATCACAGGAGGGAGGAGATTAATTATTCCCATCCATTCTCCTAATGCCATTATCATGTAATACATCATTATAATTAATAGGCTAAACCCTATGCCAATGGCGTTGGATTTTCTTTGTGGATTAAGACCAAGAGGAGCTCCAAGCAACATAAAGATTAGACAAGCAAAAGGAAGCGCAGTTTTTGCATAAAGCTCTACTTTCATTTTGAGAGTATTTTGGCCTGTTTTCTCTTTTTTTTCTATTTGTGATTTAAGTTGTTTAAAGCTTAATTGATCAGCATTACTTTTTTCTATGATAACATTAATATCAGTTGGGCTTACTTTTAGGTTGATTAACTCTTTCTTAAATAGGATTCTGGTGAGAGTGTCAGATTTTTTATTAAACATGTAGAGGACTCCCTTATTGAATACCCAGCCTTCTCCAGGAATGAAATTTGCAGTTTCTGCAAAGACTACTCTTTCTAAATATCCGTTATCATATTCGGTAACAGTAACATCTTCCATGATGTCTTTATACATTTTGCTTGCATTGACTGTTCGTTTAAGGTGTCCATCTTCATACTGAGGGATATTTACTGACGTTCTAATCATGGGGCTGAACTCATTTTTTGCTTTGGCTATAGTGTATTCAACATAAAGATTAGCTTTTGGTACAAGTGATTCACTGAAAAACATTGTTAGCAGCGAGATTGCTAATCCAAAGAGTAGCGCTGGCCTTACAATTCTCGTGAGGCTTATACCTGCTGAACGGAAGGCTGTAACCTCGTTGTTGTTTGATAAGTTACTAAATACTTGAAGTGATGAAAGCAGAATCGCCATTGGAAAGGTGTAAACCATTACTTGAGGTAGTCTGGCAACAAAAAGAGACATTGCAATAGGGAAGGATATACCGTAAGTACTAGCTTCTCTAACTAAATTAGGGATTATTCCAACGCCAGAGAAAATAGAAGTAAAGGCTATTACTCCGAAAAGAAAAGTTTCTGTAAGAAGACCAAAGATATAGGAGTCTAGGCGTTTCATTAGATTTTGAAGTCTTGTCCTAGGTAGAACTTCTTAGCGATTTCATTTTTAGCGAGTGCCTTAGATTCACCTTCTGTAAGAATCTTGCCTTCATGAAGGATATAGGATCTATCTGTTATTTTTAGTGTTTCTCTAACATTATGGTCAGTTATTATTATTCCTATACCTTTGTTTTTCAAATGTAAAATAATTTCTTGAATATCTGCTATAGCCATTGGGTCTATGCCGGCAAAAGGTTCATCAAGTAGGATGAATTTAGGGTTTGTGGCTAATGCACGCATTATTTCTACTCTTCTTCTCTCTCCGCCTGAAAGCACATAGGCTTTCTCTTTGCGGAGTCTTTCTATTTTCATTTCCTTTAGTAATCCGACTAACGTTTCTTCATATTGTTTTTTAGGGATTATGTTCAAAAGCTCCCAAAGCATGAAAACGTTTTCCTCAACAGTAAGTTTGCGAAAGATAGAGGCTTCTTGTGGTAAGTAGCCTATGCCTAATCTAGCTCTTTTATACATGGGTAAGTGGGAAATATCCTTATCATCAATGAATATTTTGCCAGCGGTGGGTTTTATGAGTCCAGTTATCATATAGAAAGTAGTTGTTTTGCCTGCACCGTTAGGGCCTAAAAGACCAACAATCTCTCCTTGATTAACACTGATAGAAACGTCATTAACTGCAGTTTTTTTGCCGTATTTCTTGATAAGTCCTTCGGTTCTAATCTGCATGGTTCTATTATACGTTCACTTGCTTTGCTTCGACAAGCTTGAGCTGAAAATGACAAATTTTTATCATAGACTTTTAACTGTTTATGCGACTGCGTCGCTGTTTAAGTGTTTAGGCAACTTAGTTGCTGGTTTAACTGTTTAATTTTTTAAAACAAATAAACAAGTTTGCGTAAGCAAACTATAAACATATCAACAAATAAACATTACTGGAGAGTTAGGTGGCTAGGATTTATTAAAGAGTTTGTATTTATAAAGCTGAACTAATTGTTTAAGGTAAGAAGCCATAACTCCGCCACTTAATTTGCTTTCACCGTATTTTCTATCTTCAAATACAATCGGATATTCTCCGAACTTTTTGGCATTTCCTTTTACAGCGACTTCTAGTCCTATTTTGAAACCTTCTAGATTTAAATTGTTTTGAGGATATATTTCTTTTTTGAACATAAAGAATCCTGACGTAATGTCTTTAATTGGAGTTAGTGGTCTAGCTAATTGTCTAGCACCCCAAGAGATAAACCTGCGTATCCATGGCCAGTCTTTTGAACCTCCACCTTTGACAAGTCTACTGCCAACTACTAGGTCGTATCCTTCTTTTTTGACCATTTGGTACATTCCAGCTAAAGCTATTGGCGGATGAGAAAAATCAGCGTCCATAAAACAGATAATGTCGCCTTTTGCTTTGACAACACCAGCATGTACAGCAGAAGAAAGACCTCTTTCTGTTTTTCTTGTAAGTAGAATAACCGAACTTAAATTAAGTTTTTTTACCATTTCTTCGGTGCCATCGTTAGAAAAATCGTCTACTACAATAATTTCAAATTTAAAGTTAGCTAAAGTTTTATTTAGAGTTGGGAGAAGCTCTTGAAGATTTTCTTTTTCTTTATAAGTTGGTATAACAATTGAAAGCTCCATATTGAAATTATATATGTATTTTTTTCAACTTACCAGTAAAGATTTTATAAATAGTCTGTATAATATAGGGATGAAAGCAGATGGGTTTATTATGCAAGAAGTTGGGTCTTATTTAACTTTTTTTGGAAAAAGAGGGTTAGACCTTTTCAGTGAGCCGGTGCTAATGGGGATACTTAATGTTACTCCTGATAGTTTTAGTGATGGAGGTAAGTTTGAGGTAATAGACGATGCTGTCATCCATGCTAGGCAAATGGTGGAAGATGGAGCTACCATTATTGATATTGGTGGTGAATCAACCAGACCAGGTAGTAGTTTTGTAAGTGTAGAGGAAGAGATATCAAGGGTAATTCCTGTTTTAGAAGCAATAAAGAAAGAAATGCCAGAAGTCTTAGTTTCGGTAGATACTAATAAAGCTGTTGTCGCAGAGATGGCAATTCAAAAAGGTGCAGACATGATAAACGATGTTAGCGCCGGTACCTTTGATAAAGATATGTTTTCTGTTGTAGCAAAATATGGTGTTCCTATTTGTTTGATGCACACTAAAGGAACTCCAGATGTAATGCAAAATGCTACAAACTATGAAGACCTAATTGCAGATATTTATCAATTTTTGTATAGTAGGATAGAAGAAGCCGAGAAGGCTGGGATAAGTAGAGTAAAAATAATCATAGATCCAGGGATTGGTTTTGGTAAAGATACTCAACAGAATTTGCAAATAATAAGGGAACTTGAAGTTTTTAAGGGATTGGGTTGCCCTGTACTGTTAGGAACATCTAGGAAGAATTTTATAGGGCAGGTAACTGGCACGGGGATAACGGACAGAGCATTTGGGACAGCCGCTACTATCACTATTGGGGTATTGAATGGAGCAGGAATTCTTAGGGTTCATGATGTAAAAGAGATGAGAGATACATTAGTTATGACAAAAGCAATACAGAAAGCGGTGGGGAAATGATGAAACATGAGGTTTATTTAGGAATTGGCTCTAATTTAGGGGATAGGTACGGATATATAGATCAAACAATGATTGAATTGGAAAAGGATACAAATATTAGCATTATAGCTGTTTCTAGTTTTATAGAGTATGCGGCAGAAAATAAACCGGAAGATCCGGTGTTTGTTAATGGTGTACTTAAAATTCTTACATCTTATACTCCACAAGAGTTGTTAAAAAGTACAGAAGAGATAGAACGCCAACTTGGCAGATCTGATAAAGGGAAATATTCTAGAAGAACAATTGATATAGATATTTTGCTTTACGATAAAGAGATAGTTTTAGAGGATGATTTGATTATTCCACATCCATTAATGCATGAAAGAGTGTTTGTTCTTGAGCCACTTAGCGAGATTGCTCCTGAGGCTTTTCATCCTATTTTGGATAGTAACATAGCAACTCTATTTAGATCACTGAAAGAAGGTAGACAGATTTAAAAATGAGGGACGTAAGACGTAAGACGAAGGACGAAGTATGATGAATTATTTGGTGAAGAGTTTAGACGAAACAAAGGTTGTGGCAAGAGAGCTTGCTACAATATTATCACCTGGGACAATCGTTACCTTAAATGGCGATCTTGGTGCTGGCAAAACAACTATGGTTCAGCTTATTTGTAAGGAGCTTGGGGTTGATGAGTATGTGAATAGTCCAACTTTTACGATTGTTAATGAGTACGAAAGTGGAAAGTGGAAAGTAAACCATATTGATTTCTATAGAGTAAAACATTCTGATGAATTATTAGAGATAGGGCTTGATCAGTATTTTAATGAGAATGATATAACTTTTATAGAATGGGCCGAGCTGTTTGAGGAGATACTACCGGAGAAAGTTATTCGAATTGATATTGAGTTAGCAGATGGAGAAAGAAGGATAACCGTAAATGATTAGTTTAGGGATAGTTGCAGTAACTAGAGACCTTAGCATTGCTGTAATGGAAAACGATATGGTGCTAGTTGAAATAAACTTAAGAAGAGAGCGGATAGATGATTTGTTGCTTCTTATAGATAAAGTTCTTGTTATGGCTGGTAAGGATATTTCTGAGATTGAGGAATTTGTTGTTGTAAATGGTCCAGGCAGTTATGGCGGGATTAGAAATTCTTTAACAGTTGTGAAAGTATTAGCGTTTATTGATCAGAAAAAAGTCAAAACCGTTAATTTTTTAGAATTACTTGCTTATCAGAAGAAAGAATATAGAGGGTTAATAGTCGTTGCAATGGAGTCTCGTAAGGATGAACTGAATTATGGTTTTTATGGAGGCGGACAAGAGCTTAATAAAATCATTGTAAGTGATACGATTAGAAAAGAAGATTTATTTAAGAAGTTGCAACAAATTAAGGAAGAGTTTTTAGTAATAGGTGATCTTTATGAGGTGCCTGACTTAAATATGGGTATTTATAAAGCAGTGAAACCTTACGCTTCTCAAGCAATTTTGTTAGCAAAAGAGCTAATGGTATCGCCATTAAATGACGTAGCTCCTATTTATTCTTATCCAGTTAATGTAACACCTTCCAAAAAGGATGATATAAAAAAGTGATAAAACTACAAAAGGCTCAGTCTAAGGATGTAGCCTTTTTAGTTGACCTTCACAAGGAGACTATCGGGTCTTCTTGGAATGAAGAGGATTTGTGTGATGCCATACAGAAAAGCGACAAAAATGTATATTTAATTACCGAAGACGATTCCTCAGTTGGTTACATTATGGTAGATGTTTTATCGCCAGAAGCAGAGATAATTAATATTGCAGTGATGTCTGAAAAACAAGCCAGAAAGATAGGAAGTTTTGCGCTAGATATTTTAATGAAAGAGCTGTTAGTTCAAGGTATTGAAAGTGTTTTTTTAGAGGTAAGAGAGAATTCAAAGGCTGTTAACTTTTATAAGAATCATAACTTTGAGGTTATCGGATTAAGACGGCAATATTATTCTAATGGAGAAAATGCTTTGAGGATGCAGAGAAAACTGGGTGATTTCCAATAATAGCGGCTACATAGTAAAATGATTTAAAAATCACAGGAAGTTTAGGGTATGGATTATCTTTCAGAGTTAGAATATTTATCATCAATAGAACAGAAGAGAAGCCTTCGAGTCATCACAGATAGGCAAGGCAAATACGTTACGATTAAGAATAAGCAGTTTTTGGATTTTTCTTCTAATGATTATCTCGGCATTGCAGGGGATAAAGGGTTACGGGAAAAATTTTTAAAAGAAATAGATTTAGCAGAGTATCCTTTTTCTTCTTCTGCTTCCAGGTTGATGTCAGGTAATTTTTTACTTAATGAACAGCTGGAATCAATTCTTTCGAAGTTTTATAAAGGTAAAGAAGTTTTAGTTTTTGGAAGTGGGTTTCAGGCAAATACAGGCATTATCCCTGCGCTTATTGGGAAGAAAGATGTCATTTTTGCAGATAAACAGGTTCATGCCAGTATTATACATGGAATTCTATTAAGTGGAGCAAAGCTGTATAGGTATAAGCATAATGATATGACTAGCTTAAGAGAGCTTCTTGAGAAACATCGTAGTAGTTTTGAAAACGCATGGATAATAACAGAGAGTATCTTTAGCATGGATGGTGATATTGCTGATATTAAGCAGATAATTGAATATAAAAATCAGTACAGTTTATCAGTGTTTGTTGATGGCTTCCTGACCATTTTCAGCAATAGTAACAATG